>DAOUVA010000489.1 GCA_030667885.1 Phycisphaerae bacterium | reverse complement strand
GTTTTTTTGGCAGCTTTTTTTTTCGACTTTGCCCGGGTCTTCCTGACTTTTGCCATAGGCTCGACTCCTTCCTCGTATATTTGGGCTTGGCCGGACAACACAACAACATATCCTCACTACAGAGGTGTGCATATCGGCCATTCTCAGTAGCTTGTGATGATAACAGGCAGAGGCAACTACGTCAAGTTTGCATTACCGAAACAGAAAATGACAAAATATTTGAATAGAAGGATATTGTTTGTTAGACTATAATGAGTATTTGTTGGAACTTTTCTGTTATGATAAATAATTCCTGTAGGAGCCCAAGAGGACCTAACAAAATGAATGAAATACAGCCAATTCTATTATCAGCAATTACCTGCGGCAGAGTCCTTTTTGACAAAGTCTCCGGCATGCCGAGTATTATTGATATTGTTCAAACTATCAATGCTCAAAAATATCCGGCAAGACATCCGCAAATTGTCTTTTTTTGTGAGCTTACAAACGGGCACGGCACAACGAAAATAAAAATAAGACTCGTTGATGCTCAGGAAGAAGAGAAATATATATTTGAAAAAGAAGGAGCCGTACAGTTTAAGGATGTTAAGCAAATAGTTACTTTGGCAATGGATTTACACGGCGTTGTCTTTCCCCGGCCGGGGGAGTACCGTTTTCAGCTATTTGCCGGTGGAAATCTACTGGGAGAAAGACGAATTCTTTGTCGAAAGATTAACCTGCCGCCAAAGAAAGGGCCTACTGACCGCGAGGAAAACTGAAAGTATCATCATCAAGTTTTTTTAATCAGGAAAACCTTTGGACACATTTTTCTATATAATTGCCGGCCCGCTTTTTCTCATATCCATAGGTGCACATTTCTATGTAAAAATCCGTCTGCGCCCAAAAGAGGACTCAGATTTAGAGGACTATTACTATGAGTTCGAAGAGCAGCATCCGGACTATGCCAATTATTTAAAATGGTCAAGAATCACTTTCATCGCTGCAGCTATGGGTGCTTTACTGCTGTTTATTGCTGCGGTATTTTAACACCCTCATACTCGGCCTTGATGTTTCCAGTGCTCTTGATGTCCTATAAATGGCTTATTTCGCTACAATTCCGCCATTTTGAGCTTTTTCCGCACACTATCCAAGAGTTCTATCGTTAATGTCTCTATGGATTATGACGATATAGGGGAATCAGCATATTGATTACGGTAAATAATCCTACTGTGCGGCTGAGGTGCCCGAGAGTTGTTTGACAATATTCCTCATAGGAGGTATTCTAATGGAAAGTATGTTAATGGAAGTAGATGAGCAGACAGAAGTGACTAAAAAATGTCCTTTTTGCGCCGAGCAAATCCAGAATGAAGCAATAAAGTGTCGTTATTGCAGTGAGTTCCTCGATAAGCCTGTTGGCACCGGCCCGGGGGCATCTTACGGTGCAAAAACAAAATGGTATTATAATACATCAAGTATCGTAATTGCTCTTTTGTGTCTGGGTCCGCTTGCCCTGCCGCTTTTATGGCTGAACCCACGTTACAAAACAGCTTCAAAGCTTATAGTAACGGTCATCGTAGTAGCCGTTAGTATTTTATTTTTCTATCTCACAGTGAACACATACTTTCAATTGATCGAACAAATGAAGGCGCTGGGGATTGGTTGAAGCCGGGCTTTTTAGAAGCTGTTTCAAAGCTCAATTTCCGCTACGAACGGAGCCTATACCGAATCATTCAATATAGGCTCCGAATTAATATAAATCTGCTATATCAACCATTCAATCAATTGGCATAAATCCTTTTTTTAAGGCGCCAGGCGATGCAAACGAATATCATCGAAGTACATCATACCTGAGCCGCCGGCAACCGGATTATTCCTGTTACCAAGACCGAGAGTAATCGAAGTTACATTGGCAAGGTTAACGCCCTGGTCTGCAAAGGGCTGCAGGTTGATAGACCATTGGGTCCAGGCAGTTGCCTGTGCCGCATTTGGATTATCATTAGTGACAACAGCGCTGCCGTTTAGAGCAACATATAAAGGCTCAGCAGCATTAGTAGAATCACCCCTGTACCAAATCGTCAGTGTGTCAACACCGTTCACCGTCCAGTCACGTGCATTAGTCAACGTCAAAGTCGCCTCGGATTTTCCAACAGCGTTGTCATAGGACATCGGCATTGACTGCAAACCACTGTGAACAATAATCTGCTCGGCAAATGGAGGATTTTCATATCCAACGATGGAGCCGTTTGCCAGGTCGTCTAATCCATCCACCCAGGCAAGAAATATCCTGTTGCTCTCAGGATCGGCGGGGTCAAGGTCGTTATAGCTCTCAAAATCGTCAATGATAAGGAAGTTGGCCGTAGTAAAGCTCCAGAGAGGACCTGTCCACGGGGTATCAGCGTTGGTGTTATTGGCCTCATCGATACGCCAGTAGTAGGTAGTATTCCATTCAAGTTGTCCGGGGTCATAGCTTTCGGAACCAAGATTTCCGCTGCCTTTATTTTCAAGTGAACTTGCATCAGTGCCGAAGTAAACTTCATGTGAAGCACCAAATCCCGGAACCCAACTAAGGATAGCGGTCTGCGTTACATCCACGGCTCCATTAGCAGGGTTCGGGCTGCCAACGGCGCCCTCGGTTGTAAAGCTCCAGATATTACCTTTATGCGTAACGATAACATCAAACTCATCGACACGCCAGTAGTAAGTTTTAGCCATTTTAAGTGTGCCGGGGTCATAGGTTGTAGTTCCCTGAGAAAGACCATCAGCGGCATTGTTGACATCGTCAAAATTGTCGCCGAAATAGACGGTGTGTAGTTTCGCACCGAAGCCTGGTGTCCAGCTAAGAGTGGTATCGGTCTCTACAGATTCGGCGCCTTCAGACGGAACGGGATTGTATGCAGTTTTTGGTGGAACCATAAAACTCCAGATATCGCCTTTCCACGGACTATTCGGCTCGGTGTCATTGACCTCATCAATACGCCAATAATATGTCGTGCCAGGGACGAGGCCATCC
>DAOUVA010000306.1 GCA_030667885.1 Phycisphaerae bacterium | reverse complement strand
TTATCCTCGGTATTATCGGTAATCGAAGGCAAAACAACACGCTCAAAATATTCGCATCGCTGACCCTTTTGTACTAAACACTCATCTCGAAATAAGCAACTGTCGTAATGATAGTCGAAGTTTGCACATCCGGGATTCCTTGTTTTTGTGTCGGTATCGTCTGGTTTAACGTCTTCAACGTGCTGATTTTTAGTCGTTTTCATCTGGGTATAATCCCTCGCAACTGAAGTAAATTATGTCGTTTATTCTGCTTTTAATTCCTCTTTGAAGTCTCAATCTATAAAAAATATAAGTTATTTATGCCCGGATGCAAAAATTATTAAGAAAGTTTCTTTTTTCGACCATTATTAACTCCCACTCCGATATCTTGCGAGTTTTCCGTCAAAAGAAATAAAACAAGTGGGCTTTAGAATAGAATCCTTCCTTAAGGCACAATAAGATTGATTAGGTGTAGTGTTCCGCTTATATTGTGCCCGAATCTTGATTGAATAATTGGAGTTTCTTTGTGAGTGATGGTAGTAATATACGAAAAGTGGATTTATCGGGAACCTTTGCCAGCATTGGTGCACTGACTTTCTGGTCATTAGGGCCGATTTTTATAACATATCTTACCGGGTATCTGGATTCGTGGACCCAAAATTTGCTGCGATATTCGGTGGCCTGTCTGCTATGGATGCCGTTTCTTATCTTTTCCATTAAGAAAGGCCGGCTCAATGCAAGGGTCTGGCGAAGGGCTGTTGTGCCAGGTCTGGCAAATGTTGTTATGCAGAGTTTGTTCGCCTGTGCTTTTTATTATATCGGACCTGCCTTTATGGTTCTGTTGGCGAAATCTTCTCTTGTTTGGATAGCGGGGTTTTCTTTGATATTTTTTGCCGAGGAAAGAGCATTAGTCAAAAGCAAACGTTTCTGGTCGGGGCTGGTGCTTTCGACGACCGGAGTAATCGGTGTGATGTGTTTCAAAGAGGATTTTGCAGCAGCTGGGACTTTAACCGGTATAGTTATTACTATTGCTATGGCGTTTATGTGGGCCGTGTATATAATTTCTGTGCGAATCGCCTTTAGAGATATTGACTCACGGCAAGGTTTTTCAGTTATCAGCATTTATACGGTTGCGGGACTTTTTGTGCTTGGGCTGTTGTTCGGTGATCTGGGAGGTTGTGTTAAAATGGGCCCCTGGCAGTGGGCGTGCATTGTGATATCCGGGGCTACGGCCATAGCATTGTCCCATACACTCTACTATTCGGCGATGAGACGCATCGGGGCGACAATCCCGGCACTCATTATGTTGGCCCAGCCGTTTTTCGTCCTTGCGATTTCCCGTGTCGTTTTCGAAGAATCTATGAACATTCTTCAGTTACTTTTCGGCGTGGTTTTGTTAGCCGGCTCAGGACTTGCTATCTGGGCACAGGGGCACCTCAGGCGTGAATCGTAATCGGCTCATTATGAAATTCTGAAGTTGCACGATTGAAATAATCTGTTGGGGGTATTAAGATATATCGCCTGGTTTAGCAGCTTATAACGGTAAAGATGTTGGGTAGAGTTTACTCACGAGGATACAATTATGAACAAAGTTCTAAATGTCATTATTTTATTGGTTACAGTTGTTACGTTTTCGCAGGCTCAGGTTTTAGCCCAAACTCGTGAAAGAGCGGAAATTTCTGATAAGTACAAATGGAATCTGGAAGACCTTTACTCTTCGGACGAGGCATGGAACCAAGCCAAGCAGGACCTGGTAACTCAGTTTGACCAAGTGAGCGGGTACAAAGGCAAATTAGCAAATTCTGCATCCGAGTTGTTGGCCTGCCTGAAGTTTAGCAGCAGTGTCTCGAAAGATTTCGGACGTCTGTACAGCTATGCTAATATGAAATCCGATGAGGATGTTGGCAATTCGAAGTATCTGGCAATGAAACAGGAAATCCAGCAGATTAGTACTGATTACGGTTCGAAAGCTGCTTTTATAAGGTCGGAAATTGCCGAAATGGATAAGGATAAAATCGATGAGTTTATTGAACAGAATCGCAGCCTGAAAATCTATAAAATGCCGTTATATGACATACAGCGGACGAAAGCTCATACGTTATCTGATAAAGAAGAAAAGATACTTGCCGAAGCGAGCTTGTTAGCCGGCGGGCCAGCCTCAATTTTTTCTGTCTTCAGCAATGCCGAACTGCCTTATCCTGAGATTACTTTAAGTGATGGCACTACGGCCAAACTTACCAAGGCAGGATATGCCCAGCACCGGGCCTCGCCCAATCGAGAGGACCGCGAAGCCGTGTTTCAGGCGTTCTGGGATACGTTTACAAAGTTCAAAGGGACTTTCGGCACGCAGCTTTATGCGAATGTGAAAAAGGACATGTTTTACGCCCGTACTCGCGGCTACGATTCTTCGCTTCACAGCTCGCTGGATGACAATAATATTCCGACAGAAGTGTATTTAGCTCTTATCGAAAATGTAAGCAATAATCTTGATTCATTCCATCGCTATCTGAATCTGAAAAAACGAATGCTTGGGGTAGAGACGTTAAAATATTCGGACATATATGCTCCGGTTGTTAAAGGCCTTGATTTAAAATACACCTTTGATGAAGCAAAAAAGCTCGCGGTTGATTCAGTAAAACCTTTGGGCAGCAGCTACGGCCGTGTTGTAGAGAAGGCTTTCAAAGAGCGATGGATTGATGTTTATCCGACTCCAGGCAAACGCTCGGGCGGTTATTGCAACGGCAGCGCTTATGATGTTCATCCTTACATCCTTTTGAATTATAACGGTCAATATGATGATGTAAGTACATTGGCCCATGAGTTGGGTCATGCGATGCACAGTTATTATTCCAACAAGAATCAGCCCTATCCGACAGCCGACTATTCGATTTTTGTCGCGGAAGTGGCTTCCACTTTTAACGAGGCGCTGCTGATTCATAAGATGCTCGAAGAAATCAAAGATGATGACACACGTTTATCTTTGCTGATGAATTATTTAGATGGAATCAAGGGGACGGTTTTTCGGCAGACCCAGTTTGCCGAGTTCGAGCTGCGTATCCACGAGAAGGCCGAACGTGGTGAGCCGCTGACCGGGGATGTGTTAACCGCATTATACGGCGAGATTCTTAAGAAATACTATGGCCATGATAAGGGAGTCTGCCATATCGATGATTTGTATGCGGTCGAATGGGCATACATCCCGCATTTTTATTATAACTTCTATGTCTATCAGTATTCGACATCTTTTACCGCATCCACGGCTTTGGCTGAAAAGGTGTTGGGCAAAGAAAAAGGAGCGGTCGGAAAATTCGTTGAATTTATATCATCCGGCGGCAGCGATTATCCAATTGACCTTTTGAAAAAAGCGGGGGTGGATATGACAAGTGCTGAGCCGTTTAATAAAACAATGGCAGCGATGAATCGTACTATGGATGAAATCGAGACGATTCTTGAGAAAAAAGGAAGATAAAAAGATATGTAAATTTTGAGAGGAAAGGGTAGAGAAATGGAAAAACATGTCACTCTTGTAGCCGCGCTTAATATAGGATTTGGTATTCTTGGAGTATTAATTGCCTGTCTTGCTTTTGTAGTTATCGCCGGGGCGGGTGTTATTTCAGGAGATCCGGAGGCAATGGCTATCACTTCGATTGTTGCCACTGCGATAGCTGTATTTTTTATTACATTATCTGTGCCGGAGATTATCGGTGGTATCGGCCTTCTTAAACGCAGGAGCTGGGCGAGGATTCTGGTTCTGATTATTGCCGTTTTGGATTTAGTCCAAATCCCATTTGGTACCGTAATTGGTATTTACACTATCTGGGTTTTACTGAATGACGAGACGGCAAAATTATTCGCGCAAGACTCCGGCGAAACAGCAGGTCAGGTTTGAAATACCTATTTCAAAGAGGCGAAGAACCTCTTGAATCTGGGCTGATATTTGTCGGTAATGTCGAATGAAGTGACTACTCCCTTTGCCTTTCCGATTATGAATTTTCTTTCCACAAATCCGAAATATCTTGAGTCTTTACTATTGTCTCTGTTGTCGCCCATAACAAAGTAATTGCCCTGCGGTATCTTGACCGGCCCGAAGCTGCGGATAGCAGTAATTGAAGGGATGCTCATTACCGCATGAGAAATTCCATCCAAATCCTCCATCGCCAACGTGCACTTATCTTTCAACTTGCCGGGCAGATATTCTTTGTATTTCGAGTTGATTTCCGTATAGCCCGCTGGTTCTCCATTTAGAAAAAGTGTGTTGTTTCTTAATTCGATTGTGTCGCCCGGCTGGCCTACTACTCTTTTGACTAATCGAGTTTTATCATCGGGAGAAAAACAAACTACTATGTCACCTCTTTGTGGATCGGACCATTTTGCAACTCGATGCAAAGTAAGAGGAAATCGCAGGTCATAGGCAATTTTATCCACGTAGATTAAATCACCTTCCAGTATAGTGGGATTCATGGAGCCGGTCGGGACCCAATTCCAGTCAGCCAAACTTGATTTTGCAGGTACTAAAACAAAAACTATGAAAAAAATGGTCACTCGCCATTCTTTCCAGAGCTTGTATATATGTCTTATAATTTTGTGTTTCTTCATTTTTTCCTCCATAAATTATTATCGACAAGTAGAGTGTAATACTATACGTGAAAAATTCGTCAATGTTCTTTATTATGCTTGAGAATATGTTTCTTGTTACGGTTGCGTTTGTTGCGGGAATTTGGTATTTTTTGTCATATATTGAGGCTTGGCTGTGTGGCTAAGTATATCAAAGGGAAAATTTCGGTTGAAAAATGGATTATTGGAGGCAAAACCATGAAGCGAGTTGCAAGTAGATTATTGGTATTGAGTGTTCTGGTAGTAATATTATCGACATTGGTAGGCTGTCAGGGAGTGACCGGGCCGATTGAGCCGAGCAAAAAGACCATGCTCTTTAACGGCAAAGACCTTGCCGGCTGGAAGTTGTTCATCCCGGATGAAGCTATCGATGTGAACAAAATTTGGTCGGTAAGAAACGGCGTTGTGCGTTGTGAAGGAAAGCCCAACGGCTATATGCGGACCAAAGCCGAATATAAAAACTACAAGCTTCACCTGGAATGGCGATGGACGGCCGAACCATCCAACAGCGGTGTACTGCTGCATTCCAGCGGGGCCGATAAAGTTTGGCCCCGATGCATAGAGTGCCAGTTAAAAGGCGGTAGTGCTGGTGATTTCGTCCTTATCAACGGCACCGGTGTTACTGTTGACGGCCGGGACATGCAGGATGTTAATAAGCAATTCGTTAGTGTAAAAAAGAAACAACCGAGCAACGAAAAACCCGCGGGACAATGGAACCGCTATGATATCCATTGTGACCAGGACGTTATTCGCTGTTATGTCAATGGTGTTCTCCAGAACCTCGGGACCAATGCTACGGATACTTCCGGGTGGATATGCCTGCAGAGCGAAGGTGGCCCGATTGAATTTCGTAATATATATATTGAGCCGCTGGATTAATAAAGAACCTGCACGCAAAAAACTGATTAAGAATATAAATGTGTCTTTGTGAAAGGAGATATCATGGCCAAGCGAATTGTGTCCTGTTTTTTGCTGTTTGTGATTATCGTGGGATGCATATCCTGTCAGCGAACGGTGGACATCGTCACTGAGCCGTATTTGTTGGATACGGGATTGCTATCACGCTCGATTTGTTTTGAGAATCCGACCGGTGCTCCGGGGCAGGGGGGCAAGGCGGCGAGCAAACTCGGCGCTGGGCGAAAGGGTGCACCGGCTATGACACTAAAAGCCGGCCAGGAGGTGCAGCTTTGTGATATTGAGGGGCCGGGGACGATTCGGCATATCTGGATGACGACACAAAGAAGCCCCCTTAATCTGCGGTCTCTGGTGATTCGCGCCTGGTGGGACGGGCAGGAGCATCCGAGCGTCGAATGTCCGATTGGTGATTTTATGGGATTTGCGCACGGAAAGGTCATGCCGTATCATTCCGCAG
>DAOUVA010000056.1 GCA_030667885.1 Phycisphaerae bacterium | reverse complement strand
TGGTCCGGGGCACTGTAGCAACCGCAGATGCAACCGGTAAATGGAAAGTGCAGTTGCCTGCTGCAAAGGCCGGTGGGCCGTATAAACTTACCATCAGCGGCAAAAACAATATCGAGCTAACGAATATTTTAATTGGAGAGGTCTGGGTATGCTCCGGACAGTCAAACATGCACTTCGCTTTAAGTGACGCATTTGATGGCAAAGAAACTGCCCAAAAAGCGAACCATCCGAAAATAAGACTCTTTACTGTACCAGTGAATTATTCGCTCGAACCGCAGGCAGATACACCATCTAAATGGGAAGTTTGCTCTCCGAAAATTGCCGGCGAATTTTCAGCTATCGGTTTTTTCTTTGGACTAAAGCTATATAACGAGCTTAATGTCCCCGTAGGCCTGATAGACAGTGCGGTAGGGGGGACTGCTGCGGAGTTGTGGACACCTGAGGAAGCCCTAAGGGCCCAGCCCATTCTTGATCCTATCCTCGATCGATGGGAAAAGGTCGATAACAAAACAAAGCAGCTATATGCTGATGGTATGAATTTTGATCTCCAGTTTGATAACTTCAGGTTTATCCCAAAATCCTCTAAAGAAAAAGAACTGCTTCTCGATGACTTCGAGGATGCTGATCTTGTAAATAAAATGAACGGCAAATGGATTTCCGAAAGTTTTGATACGGTAGATAGTGCCGCCATCGATCTTATTGATCCAGGCTCGAACGGATCCGGGAAAGCACTGCGTTTTAGTGGCCTGATGAATGTAGGAGAGTTTTTCCATTTGATCGCAAGCTTTGATCCAGACGGTGACCCCGTAGACCTAAGCGATTATAAAGCCATATCCTTTGACGTTCGAGGAAAAGGTTTGTACAGATTCTTATTTCACCAGCCTACCGTTGATGACTGGGATGACTATTCTTTAAAAAAAGAAGCTCCACTTAATTGGGAGAACATCGAAATAAAATTTACTGATTTAAAACAGGCAGGATGGGGAGTTCAAACGCCATTCACTCCTGATCAATTGAGCGAAGCGGTCTTCGAGCCTGCCATGAGCAAGGGCAAATGGGGCCTGCCTCGTCCACCTGGGGCATTATACAACGGCATGATATCACCTGTTGTACCGTTTTCTATACGCGGCGCTATATGGCATCAGGGTTCAGCAAATGCAGGCAGGGCATACCAGTATCGAACTTTACTTCCTACGATGATCTCCGGTTGGCGAAATGTCTGGGGACAGGGCGATTTCCCTTTTCTTATCGTTCAACTTCAAAAATATAAAAAAAGAAAGGAGCTTCCATCAGAAGATGACTGGTCCGAATTACGCGAGGCTCAGCTTATGACGCTTGATCTTCCTAACACAGGCCTGGCCGTGACCGTAGATATTGGAAACGAATTTAATATCCACCAAAAAAATAAGAAAGATGTTGCCCACCGACTCGCATTGTGGGCATTAGGTACGACGTATGGCAAAGATATTATCTATTCAGGCCCGTTGTACGAATCTATGGTAATAATTAATGACAGCATAAAGTTAAAGTTCAAACATACAGGCTCTGCTCTAATTGCAAAAGGAGGTTCGAAGCTAAAAGGTTTTGCTATCGCAGGCGCCGATCAGGAATTTCACTGGGCAAACGCTGAAATTGAAAATGATACTGTCGTAGTTTCCAGCAAAAAAGTTCCAAAACCGGTAGCTGTCCGCTATGGATGGCAAGCCAATCCCGATTGCAATCTTTACAATTCAAAAAATCTGCCTGCTTCGCCATTTAGGACAGATAACTGGCCCGGCATTACTATAGACAGAAAATAATAGTCTTAGCCCGAATTTCCCAAGTAAATCCATGCAAAAAAGTATTAAAAATAACTATTAACTTATCATATACTGAGTGGTTTTATAACAAACTGATATTTGTAATTACCGGCCGGCATAGTATACTCTGGATGAGTCTTATATCCCCAGCTATTGTCGCCGCCAACACCCATTTGCTTATAATCAATATTTAAAGTGTTAAAATCTCTTTCGGGAATCTCATATGGATGTTTAGCCTTTATCAGGTCGTTCATTGAGCATGGCCACGCACTTACGTTTAGCGGCCCGATCCCTTCAACCTTGAAACCGTTGCCACAGCCGTCGGTGAATTTAGCCCAGCGGACATCGGTTTTATTGCCTGTTTCCTGCGGGACAACGTATTCATGCTCTGGTTCGGATATCTTTTCGCTATATACCCCGATCGCAGCACCGGTTTTACGGTCCCAGTAACTTTCCCACGGACCGCGTCCATACCAGTGCATATTATCCAGCGAATCAATAACCGCCATCTGCATGCCTACTCTTGGAATGTTAGGCAGGCCCTTGGTTGCCTTCATTTCATTTTCCACTAATATCTGGCCATCACCAAATATTGTGTACGCACTTTCAAATACGCTATCCTTAGCAGCCAGATCCAGGACCACTTTAACCTTCACAACATCTTTCTTCGGCTGCTTGACTTTAAAAGAAGCAACCTGGCCATTGACAGCAGCATCCTTCCAGATGCCTAACCGTTGCGGCATCTTGCTTCCGCCCGCATTGGGTCCGCTATCGTTATCTGTGGGTGCTCTCCAGAAGTTTGGAACCAGCGGAGATTTGAGCATTTCTTTGCCCTTGATCTTAAATGATATTAAAGCTCCTTTGCTTTCGCTGAAAGTAACGGAGAAATTTTTACCTGCTATTTTCACATTATCATCAGGCTTGCTGATTTCAAGTGAACCAGACTTTTCTGATGAGGTCGGTATTGATGCAAATGATTCTTTTATAGCATATTGATCCCAGGCAACTAAATAACCTTGCTTTGCCCATAAAGTATCATTGGCTAATCTAAAGCATATTCTGACAAGGTAATCGCCTTGGCTGTCAAGTGATGAAGTATCATAATTAAGTGAAATTTGTTTGGTGGTTAATGGAGGCACAGATAATTTATTCATTGCTCCTTTTTTAATTGCTTTGCCGTCCTTGGTTATTTCCCAACTCAGTTTCACAAAATCTTCAATGTCCTTGAAGACATATTTATTTTGAACTTCGAACAAGCCTTTATTTACGTCAATTGCATGAACCTTGATGTTCTGGTAAACCTTTTTAACTTCCATAAGGTGTGGATTTGGTTTTCGGTCAGGCTGAACAAGACCGTTACAGCAGAAATTAAATAAGTTAGGATAATCGCCGTAATCACCGCCGTATGCCCAAAACTCTTTTCCTGTAGTTTCATCAACCTTTCTAAGCCCCTGATCGACCCAGTCCCAGATAGCTCCGCCTTGCAGATATTTATGGCTTTCGATCACATCCCAATAATCCTGCAAATTGCCCACGCTGTTACCCATAGCATGTGAATACTCGCACATTATTAACGGCCGGTAAGTATCTTTAGCGTTAGCATACTCGACGATATCAGGTATCAGTGGGTACATCGGGCAAAAAATATCGGTGTGCTTTTTTCTCTGAGCCTGTTCATATTGTATCGGGCGTGATGGGTCACGCTGTTTTAACCATGCACTGGTCGCTTCAAGATTAATACCATCGCCAGCTTCGTTACCCAACGACCAGATAATGATCGACGGATGGTTCTTATCACGTTCAAGCATATTGACAGTACGGTCCATATGGGCTGGTCCCCATTTCGGATGCTTGGCTAACGACTCAGGCCCATATCCCATACCGTGCGATTCGATATTAGCTTCGTCAATAAGATAAAGACCATACTTGTCACACAGGTTATACCATTCGGGACAAGTCGGATAATGGCTCGCCCGAACCGTATTGATATTGTGCTGTTTCATCGTCACGATATCTTTAATCATCGTTTCGCGATCAACATAGTGTCCCGTATCCGGATCATGCTCATGACGGTTAACACCTTTTACGTAAATATATTTACCATTTACTCGAAGTGTCCCGTCTATCAATTCAACCTTACGGAATCCAATGTTACAGGCCATACTTTCTAAAACCCTGCCATTATCATCTTTAGAGGTAAGAACAAGCTTATACAGATTCGGAGTTTCCGCGGTCCATTTCTTAACGTCTGGAATAATAGGGGACTTCAACGTTAGCTTTAAAGTTTCACCCGGCTCAATCATTTCATCTGAATCAGTTTTAACGGTAGAAAAAACACTGGTCATCGGAGGGGATATCTTTTGTAAAAGAGAATATGTGTTTTTATCGTCGCAATCAAGCAACTGCATTTCGACTTGTGACGGTTTTTGTTTTACACTGCTGTTGTTTTTTACTTCAATTTCAACTGCAAGCGATCCATCCTGGTAATTATCATCCAATTGGGCTTTTGCAAAATAATCTCTTATGTAAACCTTTGGTCTGGAAACGAGATATACATCTCTAAATATTCCACTAAGCCGCCACATGTCCTGGCATTCGAGATAGGATCCGTCGCTATACCGATAAACCTCCGCCGCTACAACGTTTTCGCCAACTTGCAGATACTTCGTAATATTAAACTCCGCTGGCGTCCTGCTATCCTGGCTGTACCCAACCTTTTCGCCATTTATCCAAAGATAAAATGCCGAGTCAACTCCGTCAAAAACTATAAATGTTTCCTTGTTATTCCATCCATGTGGAACGGTAAAATTGCGACGATAACTTCCGACGGGGTTCCTGTCTTTGTAATTGGTAAACTTTTTGTCAGGCTCGCTCATAACACGCGGCGGGTCCTTTTTAAATGTATAGACAGTATTAGCATACACCGGTGTCCCATACCCCTGCAACTGCCAGTTGGAGGGTACTTCGATATCATCCCATTTGCTGACATCGTATTTGGGGTCGAAAAAATCATAAGGCTTTTTTGAAGGATCAGAAGACCATTTGAATTTCCATTTGCCGTTAAGCGGTTTGTAATATGTTGAATTTTCCCAATCATCTTTTGCAGCTTTATCTGCATTCTCACAGGGCATTATAGTGCTGTGAGCGGGCTCTTTATTGATTCTAAATACAACTTCGTTTTCCCAATCCGGAGTTCTGCCTTTTACTACATTAATACCTGCCATAACCAATCCAATACAAAAATACTTCTTCCACATAACATCCCTCTAATTCTAAAATCAATAAATATTTCAATTCAAATATCGTTACGGATTTAACAGGATTATTCTCCGATATACAATTTCTCCTTAGAAATCAGGCATTTATCACGGTTTTCACATTATCGCATTTAACGAAATTGCCTGCCATTATAGCGTCTTCGCCGCAAGCCGCAATAATCAGCTTTGACTGTGGACAGGATTTTTTTGTTTGACTTGAGTGTTGGTTGCAGCTTACGATTTATACGGTAAGTCGATACTCCTCGTATCGACTTTTGGCTTTAAACAAAGGCAGAAAAAGGAGAAAGCAGAATGGCAGCAAAAAAAACCGCTGTCCTGGTTGACGAAATGTATCAGGTCCTTGAGGTCTGGTACCCGTACTACCGCCTTATTGAAGCCGGTGTAAAGGTTGATTTTGTCGCCGCCGAAGCGAAGAAACAATATCCCTCGAAGGAAGGCTATCCCTGTATTTCGAATGTCGCCGCAAAAGATGTCGTCGCCGGCGATTATGACTGCCTGATTGTCCCGGGAGGCTATGCACCCGATTATATGCGAAGAAGCAGGGCGGTTATAAAATTTGCTAATGATATGGTAAATACAGGCAAAGTCATTGCGGCCATATGTCATGGCGGATGGCTCTTGTGCAGTACGCCGATTTACAAAGGAAAAAAAGCTACGTGTTTTATGGCCATTAAAGACGATATAATAAACGCCGGTGCAGAATATGTGGACGAAGAATGTGTCGTCGACGGCAATCTGATAACCTCACGCAAACCGGATGACTTGCCGGCGTTTTGCAAGGCGATTCTAAAAGCTTTGGAAGTCACGGATTAATAAAATTAATAGGAGTAATTTTTTATGAGTGCAAGGGAAGTAGAAGCCCACGAAAGAACCCCTGTAATACTGGTTGTCGACGACAATCAACAGAACCTTGAGTTATTACAGGCATATCTTGAGGACATGGATTGTGTCACAATTCCGGCAAACGACGGTCCCGAAGCGATGGAGATTATAGCCGGTGACCCACCGGATTTGATTTTGCTCGATGTCATGATGCCCAAAATGAGCGGCTTCGAGGTATGCAAGAGACTAAAAAACGACCCGAAAACCACCGACATTCCAGTCATCATGGTTACCGCACTCAGTGAATTCGGCGATATTGAACGTGGTATTGATTCCGGCACGGACGATTTCCTCAGCAAGCCCGTGAACAAGCTCGAACTGCTCACCCGAGTCAAAACAATGCTGAAATTAAAACACTTAAGTGACAAACTCGAACGGACGCTCGCATACCTCAGCGAGATAGAAAAACAAAGCCAGGCATAAAAATTAAATTGATGGAGGGATTATGGACAACAAGAAAAAACTTAAAGGACCATGGTTACAGCGTTTTTTCATTGTTTTTCTAAGCGTTGTTTTGGGGGTGTTATTCTTTTGGCTGTTCGGTTTTTTAGCTGAAGACATAGCATCATTGCGAGGCCCTGATTGGGCCAAAGTACAGGCCGAGTATGTGGATGACGACATTGCAAAAAAACAGAAGTCGCTGCAGGAAACCATCAACGGTGTTAAGGCCAATATAGAAAACAAGCAGGAGCAGCGAAACCTTTTAACAGACAGCACCGACAGCTTGCAAAACACCATAAAGCAGCTTCTGGATATTCAAAAGCAAAGTATTGAAAAAAATCTCGACTTCCCTGCGGAAAGCCAGAAGACCCTTACAGAAAGCCAGGCGTTGTTTCTGAGGAACCAGCAGCGCTATCAGGAACTTAACAATGAAATCGCCGAACTTGTCGGACATCAGCAGCGACAAGAAAAGGAACTTTCTGTCCTTTCCAGGCAAATAGAAAAGCAGCGAGATTTGGCCCGCAAAGAACATAATACTCTCATGAAAAAACACCGGCTTAAGCTCGCGGTGTTGAAGCTCGCTGTCTTAATGCCGATATTCTTGATTTCTGCATGGCTTTTTATAAAGAAACGCTCCGGGACATTCGGGCCGATAATTTATGCGTTGTTCATCGCCGTGTTTCTAAAGACCGCACTGGTAGCTCACGAGCATTTTCCCTCTAGGTATTTCAAATACATTGCATGGGTGGTTATTACAGTTATTGTTTTAAAACTTCTGGTTTATCTGCTTAAATTAATTGTTTCCCCCAAAAAAGACTGGCTTGTAAAGCAGTACCAGGAGGCTTACGACAAGGGCAGCTGTCCTCTTTGCGGCAAACCAATTCGTATCGGGCCGTTGCGTTATGTGATGGGGACCAAACGCAAACGCACGGTTTTGATTGGGCAGGGGGCCGAAGCTGCAAAGCAGGAAATTTACACCTGTCCTTCATGCGGAACAAACCTTTACGAAAAGTGTGGTAAATGCAGTGACATCCGCCATTCTCTTTTGCCGTTCTGTGAACATTGCGGAAATGAAAAATCCGATTTGGAATAATAAAGTTACTATAAGCTTTACAGCTACTGCTTTTTGTCGGTAGGGGGGCAGGCAGGGGGGGGCGGCCCTATAACTAAAATATCCCTCAAAACACCTCTTAAAACCCCCTCTCAAAGTCCGCAAATCCGCCTTTAGAACCCCAATAACCCATACATTCGGCCCAATCCCCACAATGAAAAGCCAAAATGGATGTTCTAACAACCAAATTGGAATGTGATGATTAACAGGCAGGAACGTTTCGCCGATATTTTTCGATAGTAAAGTGCGCATTTTGCCTGATATTATTTGGAGAAGGGTGTGTGAGCAGGCTACTTGAAATTCTCGGCAGGGCGATAGTAATCGACACAGCCGATTTGATTTGGCACTGGTTCGGTGCCGTCAATCTTCTCAACGACGATGGCAATTCCACTCAATATCAGCAGCTTGACAGGGTCATCGAGTTGATGGGACAGAATAAATTGACAGCCGCCGAAGAGCAGCTAAGGCTGTACCTGTTCGAGAACCCCTCATGTTCCTACGGACGTCTTGCCGCAACAGCGATAGCACTAAGTAAGAATGAAATCCAAAGCGCTGTTGAAGAGCTCAATTCCGTTTATATGCGCCAGCCCAACAACACCATGGCCCTGTATGCTCTTGGCCATTGCTACGAAAGGCTCGGGCAGGAAGCGCAGGCTGTGGAATTTTACCAGGATTGTCTAAAGTTCAAAAACTACCTGCAGCTTCCACGACAAAGGCTTGCTGCAGTTTATTTCAAGAACGGCCAGCTCGAAAAGACTATAAACGAATATGAACAGTTAAAACTCGAATACCCCGATGATATATCGACACTGGTGACGCTTGGCCATTTATATATCACAGTAGATAAGTACGAAAACGCTGCCGAGACCTTTAACAACGCTATTCTGATGCATCCAGATAATTTCCACGCGACAGAACAGGACGCAAAACAGCTTATCGAACAAGGCCTGCTACAGGAGGCGGCAGAAAAGCTCGAAGATATGCTCACCGAACATCCAGAAAGGGCCGATTTGATCGCACAGTATGCCGATGTTCTGGGGATGCTCGGTGCTACTACCGAGGCCATCACCCAGTATGAGCAGGCTCTAAGGATTTGTCCCGATTTCCTCGAAGCCACGATAAAGCTCGGCACCCAGTATTTGCAGCTAAATGCCGACCATCTCGCCGCCAGACAGTTCAACCGGGCCGCCGAGATAAATGACCAGATAGTGGATGCTTATATCGGCTTTGCCATCGCCCAGAAGCAGGCCGGTAACCAATCCGAGGCGTTATCAGCGCTGTCCCTGGCGGCGGCAATACAGCCAAACAGTGCCTTATTACTTGCCGAAACGGCCACTTTGCAGTTCAGGGCTACCCTCAGTGCCGAACATCACTGCCAAAGCAATGCAGACTTTCCAAACTTGATTGAGGCCGTTATTTGTGCCCATCAGAGTCAGCTTGCAGAACGCCCGAATAATCCTGATTTGCATTACAGGCTGGGCGTTTTGTTGATGAGCATCGGAAAACTGAGCCCGGCCATCGATGCATTTGGGGCTGCTCTTCAGATTAATCCCACCTACACGAGGGCTCGAAACAAACTTGCGGTCTGTCTCTTCGAAACAGGGCAAAAGGATGTGGCGCTGGACGCTCTTACAGGTCCGGATTGTCTCGGCACCGACACTTTGGACCTGCACTATAAAGTGGCCTTGCTATATTGTGACAGAATAAAGTTCGCTTCATCGCTTATTAACCTTGAACGTCACATGGAGCACAATTTCGCCTGTACCGATGCAACGGTCAACGTCTCGATTGTGCTGCAGAACTTGGGCCTCTTGGATAGAGCCGCCGCAATGTGGGACAACCTCTCAGATACAACAAATCAGGCAATAAATGCCGGATAACTTGAACCGCAAAGCTCAAAAACCTATAAGCCCCCTTGAAATCTCTCCACAAACGCCAATGAAACATAACATATATTATGGGACTTTCAATATTCTGTCGTTTTTTCGCTTCTTAAAAACGGGTTAAATAATTCCTGGCTTAAATTCGAATTGCTGCCCTTTTACAAAACGAATTATCTGCTTTCATCGGTGTATGATTGAATCTTAATGGAAGGTATGGCGGAACTACATATCTCTTAATGCCACCGGTTTGCCGAGGATTTCAGAATAGATTATCGCTGTTTTTAACTGGTCACCCTGCACTACGTAATCAACCGAAGGAAGTCTGGGACGTATCTTTTCCGTCTCTTCGGGCTTTTCTTTATGCTCCAGGCCAAGTGGTTTAAATGTTGTTTTGGTGACAAGTTCCGGTTCTTCGGTCACCAACTCGGCAGGTGCAACCTTTTCCTTTTCCACAGGCCGCTGGACTCGCCGCTTCTGCGGCTTGGCAGGCGACGCCTCCGCAGATTTAAACGCTTTTGGGGCCACTTCTTCGATTAATTCAAGCTTTAATTTTCGTAGTTCATCCAAAAGACGCGGGGCTTTACGCTCCGGCTTGGCTGGTGTTTCCTCCGGCTCTTCGGCAGCACTCTTGCGTGCTCTGGCTTTTAAAATACCCCCCACTATCCATATGACCCCGACAAACACAAGGAAAAGAAGGTTTCCAAACCCACCATCGTCGTTCTGTGCGGCCGGTATAATTTGTGTCAAAAAATCGAGCATAAATATTCAGTCCCGTAACGCCCGGATTTTATATTTTACTCTACTAAGATTTACGATTTAGGTCCCTGTGGTTTTGCAATCGAATCTCTCATCTGCGTATCGGCGCTGATGTTTTTCATTCTGTAGTAATCCATAATTCCGAGATGGCCCTTCTTGAACGCTTCTGCCATGGCCAGCGGAACCTTGGCCTCATTTTCAACCACGAGGGCCTTCATCTCTTGAACGCGTGCCACAGCCATTGCACGTCTTTTCTCGGCTTCAGCCTTTGCTCGTCGCATGTCTGCCTCGGCCTGCGCCGCCTGAAGTGCCGCACCGACATTTACGCCTACGTCCACATCGGCGATGTCGATTGACAGGATTTCGAATGCTGTTCCAGCGTCGAGTCCTTTTGCCAGCACCGCCTTGGAAATATTATCCGGGTTCTCAATGACCGATTTATATGATATAGCGCTGCCTATCGTGGTTACGATACCCTCGCCTACACGCGCTATAATAGTCTCTTCCGTTGCACCGCCAATCAAACGGTCGATATTCATACGTACCGTCACACGGGCTTTTGCCTTTAGCTGGATGCCGTCCTGGGCCACCGCGTCAACCGTGTCCTTGCCTTTGCTCGGGTCCGGGCAGTCAATCACCTTTGGCTTGACGCTCACTCGCACCGCATCGAGAATGTCACGCCCTGCCAGGTCTATTGCTGTGGCGGTCTTAAACGACAGGTTGATATTGGCCATATTGGCCGCAATAAGAGCACAAATAACATTCGGAACCCTGCCGCCGGCCAGGTAATGGTTTTCCATTTCCTCTGTTGTTACTGCCAGGCCCGCACGTACCGCCATTATCTTGTGTTTAACGATTACAAAAGGATTCACCTTTCGAAGCTTCATTCCCAGTATTTCAAGAAAACTGACGTGGGCCCTTGATAATTTTGCCTGCAACCAAAGGCTGAAGTATCTTACGATAAATACCAGGATAATAAAGCCCAGGAGTATCGAAAGTGCCACTGCTATAAGAACAAGAATCCTCAACCCCTCTGCTGCCGCAATTATTGGAACCAGATTGTTAATACCCATTTTTCTTCCCTTTCCTTAACTTTCTTCAGCTACGCGTACGGTTAACTGCGTACCTTCCACGTGAATAACTTTTACTTTTTTATCTTTTTCTACGTAACCGCTCTCGGCAACGCATTCGAGTCTTTGTCCGCCAAACTCTGCCATCCCTACTGGTCGAAGCGGAGTAAGAACTATGCCTTCGGCACCGAGCAGTTTGCTAAGCTGCTCACTGTCCCGCACCGCATCGCCCTGCCGCTTCCCAGAAGCTGCTAACATGATACTTTTACCGAATCTGCTTTGGGGGAATCTTTTGTACGCAATTACCCAGACTGTTGGTATCATTACTGCCCCGACTACAATCCCGATAATCCCTGCCCCTACGCTGTGGTGGAAGAATATCGCAACCCCGCCTATAATACACACCAGAGCCAGTACACTTATTACACCGCCACTGGGTATAAAAACTTCGGCTACGAACAAAACCGCACAGGCAAGATAAAGAAAAATCGCAATAAGAAAAAACCACCACGCCATAAACTTAACCTTCCGGCTGATTGCCCGTTTTTCTGACAACTACATTGTTGCCCTTAATCGCTATTATCGTAACTTCCGTCCCGATGTCAAGAAACTCACCTTCCGCAACGACCTCAACCATCGCATCACCGATTTTTGCTTTGCCCGTTGGCCGAAGTTTCGATGATACCACCCCTATATCACCTACTTTGGGACTTGCCGTTTTACTCTCCGGCGGGGCCGTCATGCTAATTGGCATTGGCCCGGCAGGTTTTAATGCCGCCGGAACCAACATCAGCCTGCCGAGAAGAGGAATTTTTGGCAGGTATTTCGCAAAGAGCCACGTGAGCACCGCAAAACCTGCAAGGCCTAAAACAAGACCCAGAAGACCATTTGTGATTAGCTGCATGTCAAACTCAGTTTGAGGCCACGGGACTTTGTCCGGTGGGTTTTTCAAAAGCATACCGAATACTCCGAGAACAATGCAAACTATCCCCAGAAAACCCACGACGCCGAAACCCGGTATCAGGAGAATTTCAACGATTAGCAAAAGCACCCCTATACCAAACATCGCCACTTCGACCCAGTTGGCCAAGCCGTGAAGGTATTTGCTGCCGAGTATAATCGAAAAGCATATAACCGCCACCAGACCCGGAAGACCCACACCCGGACTATTCAACTCGATATAAACACCGAGAAGTGCAAGCATTATCAGGACGCCCATTATCGCCGGTGAGTTTATCCAGCGAACCATTTCTTCAGACCAGTTCGTCCTGAGAACAATCGATTGCTCGGCAAAGACTATCCCGTCTCGCTCGGAGAGAAAATCCAGGGCCCCCGCCCTGTCATCCACCAGTGCCCTCGATATCCCGTACTCAAAAGCATCCGAAGCTGTCAGTGTCAAAAGCTCATCATTCTTTACAATCAGCTCTTTCCCCTTAAGGTCATAGGCATTGGGGTCTTTTGGAAGCCGTTGGCTTTCAAAAAACTCATACTCTCCGGTTTCGAGATTTTTAAGCCGGTAAACCTCTATCTGCATTGTCACCATTGCCCGAAGCAGTGTCTCTGGGTATCCGTTTGCCTGGGCCGAGTTAACAAATGCCGCCCGCGTGAACGTTTCGACCTTCTCCCTTTCGACACCTTCGAGTTTTACTCCCGGCTGAATCGGAGCGCAGTCACCGATTTTCGTCTTGTGTTTCATTATGATATCTTTACAGGCAACGCTTATCATTGCCCCTGCCGATATCGCCTTCTTGGACACATAAGCTACGGTGTGCGCCTGCTCGTTTACCTCAAGCAGAAAATAATCGGAAATGTTATCAGCCGAAAAAATAAATTCAGGAGTAGTACTGTAAATACCTGTCATGATTATCTCCGAATATTTAATGAATCAATAAGATTATTGAACTTTTTGATTCTTGCCTACCTTATTTCCCGCCTCGGCGTTAACTTCGAAAAAATCTTATCCTGGCGGTGGTTCACTTTCCTGGGACAACATTCCCTTCCAGTCTTTGCCTTTCACATATTTATTCTATATGCCCTTTTAATGCTT
>DAOUVA010000008.1 GCA_030667885.1 Phycisphaerae bacterium | reverse complement strand
GGGTATGCAAACAGAGGCAAATATCCAGTTCGAGAAAGCTATAGAATTAAACATAAATCACCTGTGGGCCAGAGCGCATTTATCCGAACTGAAAGCAGGGTTCTGATTTCGCAGAATCGGGTCAGTTAAATTTTTGAAATAAATTTCAAACTCTCTGTGAAAGGAAGGTTTATGAATCGGCGGACTTTTCTCAAAGCCACGGGATTGAGTGCGGCTTCGATAGTTTTACCCACGTCAATACTCGCTGCGGAAGAACAAAATGACCACATTCTTAATCAGGCCGATACGCGAATCGAGAAATACCGCATGGGCAGTGCTTCCTTGAAACTTCTTGCCCCGGATGGGAAATCGCTTAAGAGAGGATCATCAATAAGTATAAAACAAACTCGGCACAAATTTTTGTTCGGCTGCAATATATTCAAGCTGAACAGGTGCAGAACACCCCAAGACAACGACGCCTACGCAGAGCGTTTCGCTGCGCTGCTGAATTTTGCTACATTGCCTTTCTACTGGTGGAATTACGAACGGCAACGCGGCAAGCCGGACGATGCCAGAACCGAGGAGGTTATCCGATGGTGCAAAAGCCAAAACATAATAACAAAAGGACACCCGCTGGCCTGGAATTTCGCACAGCCTCGCTGGCTCCCTAATGACCCTGAGGCAGTAACCCGGCTACAAATGAACCGGATTGAGCGCTGCACCAAACGATTCAAAAACGAACTCGACATCTGGGATGTAGTTAACGAGGCAACACATTACGACCGCCCTGACTGTAAAAAGCGTGCGCCGATATTAACCGAAGCTATCACCAAAATGGGCGTCGAGGCTTATGTTCTTGAGGCATTCAAGAGGGCACGCAAAGGCAATCCCAAAGCCACTCTTCTCATTAATGACTATCGAACCGACAAATCTTATGCCGATAAGGTAATTTCAAAATTGGTCGACGACAGTGGACAGCCGCTTTACGACGTCGTCGGCATACAATCGCATATGCACAGCAGCTATTGGGGCCCGCAGAAAGCTTGGGAAACATGCGAACGATTTGCAAAATTCGGAAAACCGCTTCATTACACCGAGACTACTGTTGTCTCAGGCAAACAGGGCTGGGAACTCCAAAAGGAACGCAAAGACCCCAATTTCCGTTGGGTCAGTACCCCAGAAGGTGAACAAAGACAGGCTAAACAGGTCGCTGAGTTTTATCGTGTTCTCTTTTCGCATCCTGCCGTTGAGGCGATTACCTGGTGGGACTTCACCGACCAGAATGCATGGCAGCAAGCCCCGGCCGGTCTCATTCGTGACGATATGACACCTAAGCCTGCCTACAACGAATTAAAAAAGCTCATTAAAGGAAAATGGTGGACCCAGCTCGAAACAACAACCAAAGCGGCAGGCCAAGCAAAATTCCGCGGCTTTTACGGGCAATACGAAGTTACTGCTAAAATCGGCAGCCAAAAACTAACCGGCACTTTCCAGCTCGATAAAGACGCAAAGAAAACGATAAACATCCGATTGACTTGATTAAAACTTATCAAGGAAAAACGAGCAGATTAACTTCATAATTGCCCCGTTTTGAACGCAAAACAGGAAACTGATTGCACATCGATTTCAGTACGTTATAATCTCACCAGAGCCGGTCTATTTCATAAAAAAAGTTGTGAATGGTTGATGAAAGGAGAGATTATGAAAGGCGAAAGTTTGTTTAAGAATATGCTTAAAAAGTCTCGCTTTATGCGAATTCTGTTAATACTTCTCACAGTTTCTGCGATGAACGTCGCAGCTCAACCACAGAAACGAATTCCCCGCCCTGAACATCCCAAACCACAATTCCACCGGGAAAGCTGGCTGAATCTAAACGGCCAATGGAATTTTGGCTTTGACCTTGGCTTCTCCGGCAATGAGAAAGACTGGCCGAAGGACGCGACAAGGCTGGATAAAAAAATCACCGTTCCTTTCTGCCCGGAGAGCAAACTCTCGGGCATCGGATATACAAACTTTATGAACGAAGTTTGTTACCACCGAAAATTCACTGTCCCAAACCAATGGGACGGCAAACGAGTATTTTTAAACTTTGGTGCGGTCGATTATGACTGCCGAGCATGGGTCAATGGAACAAGCGTTGGTCGTCACTATGGAGGCAGTTCGTCATTTTGCTTTGAGATTACCGATACTCTGCGCAATGGAGAGAACAACCTTTTTGTCTGCGCTCTTGATGATGTACGTTCCGACGTCCAGCCCGCAGGCAAACAAAGCAGGAGACTCGACTCGCGTGGTGTCGTCTATACGCGAACTACAGGGATATGGCAAACTGTTTGGCTGGAGGCCCGGCCAAAAAGTTTTATTGAATTCGTTCGTATTGTACCCGACCTCGACAATCACCGATTTGTTCTGACTCCGGTTATTAATAACTATTGCAGGGGCATGGAGTTTCAAGCCACCCTCCTTTCCGATACAGGCAAAAAGCTCACCTCAATTCGCTCACAATCAGCCAATGGCATTGCTCAGATTCTTAAAGTAAAAAAGCCAAGGCCATGGGGTCCGGACGACCCGTACCTTTACAAACTCCGGTTCGAGCTTCTCCAGGACGAACGTATTGTGGACACAGTAAACAGCTATGCCGGCCTTCGCAAATTCCACATTGAAGGAAATAAATTTTACCTAAATAACAAACCCATCTTTTTGCGTCATGTTCTTGACCAGGGATTTTATCCCGACGGCATCTGGACCGCGCCCAGCGATAAAGCTCTCAAGGCTGATATTGAACTTTCATTGGCAGTGGGCTTTAATGGCGCACGTCTCCATCAAAAAGTTTTCGAGGAACGGTTCCATTACTGGGCCGACCGTCTCGGATATATAACCTGGGGCGAGTTCTGTGACTGGGGTGGCTCACATTCATTCGCCAATCCACAGGGAGTTCACAACCATCAGACCGAATGGCGAGAGGTCATCATGCGTGACTTAAATCATCCTTCAATCGTAGCCTGGACACCTTTCAATGAAACAAGAGGGGCCGCAAGTTCTCGTTGGGAGGTTCATCGACGTGCCGTAAAAGAAACCGTTGACCTAACCCGCGCATTAGACCCGACGCGTCCAATTAATGAGGCAAGTGGATATGTTCACGTTGAAACCGACATATTCACCGTCCACGACTACGACCAGAATCCTGAGACGTTCCGTGAGCGTTATGCTTCAGTAGCACCAGATGGAAAAAATGTCTTTGTTCGCTTCCCCGAGATATCCGTCCCATACGAGGGACAACCATATTCGGTCGATGAATACGGCGGAACCTTCTGGACTAAAGAGCACGCTGACAAAAAACCTGCCGGCGACAGCAGAAACAAGTGGGGATATGGCAAAAGCGCTGAAGAAGTCGAAGAGTTGATTGGCAAACTTACTCTTATTCTTACCGACCATCCCAACATTGCAGGATATTGCTATACACAGCTTACCGACGTAGAGCAGGAAGTAAACGGCATTTATACCTATGAACGAGAGCTTAAATTCAACACAGAACGCCTGAAAAAGTTTTTCTCAGCACCAGCGGTAATAGAAAAAAGAGAAGACTAACCGCTTTTCAGAATTTTAATTTTTGGCTGCTTTTTTTATAAGGAATATTCCATGAAACGTCGTAATTTTTTGAAGGTTGCGAGCATCAGTGCAGCAGCATTGGCAATGCCGCGATGCGCACAAACACAACAGCAGATGGCGAAAAACAAAAAGCCCAATATCGTATATATAATGCTGGATGAGCTTGGCTACTTTGAGTTGTCCTGTATGGGCAATAAATACCTAAAAACTCCCAACATCGACCGGATGGCAACCGAAGGCATGCGTTTCACTCAAGCACTGGCAGGCGCCCCGGTATGTGCGCCGACCCGCAGCGTATTGATGACAGGCCAGCATACAGGACATACGACCGTCCGGACTAATCCCGGTGGCGTGCCTTTGCGAGCCGAGGATGTTACTGTTGGCGAGGTTCTCAAAAAAGCCGGCTATGCAACCGGCGGATTCGGCAAGTGGGGCTGCGGCGACCGAGGAACTACAGGCGTTCCTGAAAAACACGGATTCGATATTTTCTTCGGGTACTATGACCAGGTCCACGCCCACTCATTTTTCCCCAACTACCTTATACGAAGCAGTGAAAAAGTACCTCTTGATGGCAACACGGGGGACTTCTATACCGGAAAACAATTCTCGCAATATCTGATATTCGACGAATCCATCAAGTTCATTCGCCAGAACAAGGACAGGCCTTTTTTCTGCTACTGTGCATGGACGCCGCCGCACGGACGCTGGGGAATGCCGGAAGATGACCCGGCATGGCAACAATTCAAAGATAAACCATGGAACACAACGGGACAAAGAAGACCTGAGGATGCAAAGGTATATGCGGCTATGGTAGCTATGGTTGACCGCGAAATCGGACAGATTTTCGATTTGCTTAAAGAACTCGACATTGATGATAACACGATTGTATTTGTCTGCGGCGACAATGGTGGCGCACGCTATTTCAACCACTTCTTCGATTCCAACGGACATTTCCGGGGACAAAAGGGAAACCTATATGAAGGAGGCCTGCGAATCCCAATGATTGTGCGTTGGCCGGGCAGAATTAAAGCCGATGTTGTCAGTAACCATTTGTGGTATTTCCCTGACGTGATGCCTACCCTGTCGGAACTTGCCGGAACCGAGTCGCCGGACAACATCGATGGGATATCAATTATTCCGACATTGTTGGGCGAGAAAGCCAGCGGCCGCAAGCAGGAAAATCACAAATACCTCTACTGGGAGTACAGAGGACAGATAGCCGTGCGAATGGGTGACTGGAAAGCCATTCAGCCGGGCAAAAACAAACCATTTGAATTGTACGACCTAAGCCAAGATATTTCAGAGCAGAATAATATAGCAGACGAGCACCCAGGCATTTTAGAGAAGATGAAAGTATATGCGAAGGAGGCCCACACCGAAAATATTCCGGGCGGTTGGATCGATAAAGAAAAAGCTTTCAAAGGACATGAATTCAAATAATAAATGAACAACTGCAAATTCAAAGACAGATTGACGTAAAAAAGCGAAAAAGTTTAAGAAAGGAACGTATCAGTGCCGAAACAGGAAATTAAACTCTATTACAACAATGTTATGGCAAACGTCATAGGCAACGAGCATGGCATCACGCATGAGCAGCTAAAAGACCTTGCAGAAAAAACCGCTCCCCTAATTCCGAAGTTGAACAAGGAAAGGCAGGGGGGGGAAACTCCGTACCGTGACCTTCCGTATAAATCGGATATCTCTCAGCAAGTCAAGGAACTGGTTAAGGAATTAGCATCTCGATGTGAGAATCTCGTCATCTTAGGCATTGGCGGCTCAGCTCTCGGCAACATCGCCTTGCAAACAGCCCTTAATCCATATATGTACAATCTTGACGAAAAACAACGGACTGGCCCGCGCCTATTTGTCTTTGACAATGTTGACCCTACTCAATTAGTGTCATTTCTGGACTGGCTCGGAGACAGGCTCGATAAAACCATCTTCAATGTAATCAGCAAATCCGGCCGGACCTCTGAAACCGCAGCTCAATTTATGATTATCCGCCAACTCCTCCTCGACAAGCTTGGCCCCGATGGCCTGAGAGACCAGGTTGTCGCTACCACCGATTCTCGGCACGGTACTCTTCGCAAGATTGCCGATGATGCTGATTTGCGATGCCTTGAAGTCCCTGACGGCGTAGGTGGAAGATTCACGGTCCTCAGCGCAGTCGGTTTATTCAGTGCCGCTATGTGTGGAATTGATATAGACTCGCTCCTGGAAGGTGCCCGCGATATGGATGCCAGGGTCAAATGCGAAGATTTCTACAAGAATCCTGCTGCTATAAATGCCGCCATAAATTATCACTTCTACAATCACGACAAAAAAATATCGGTAATGATGCCATATAGCTATGCCCTGAAAGACTTGTCTGACTGGTACAGACAGCTCTGGGCAGAAAGCCTCGGTAAGGTTAAAGATTTGGCTGGAAATAACGTTCACATAGGCCCAACACCGGTCAAGGCCCTGGGTGCCACCGACCAGCACAGCCAGGTGCAGTTATATCGCGAAGGGCCCAACGATAAACTGTTTACTTTTCTTCAGGTCAACAATTTCGATAAAGACATCAAAACAGGCCCGGCTCCCGATTGTGCCAAAGAGCTTAGTTTTCTTGCCGGGAAAAATTTAAGCACACTGCTAAACAACGAAAAGAAGGCGACAGAGTATGCCCTTTTGAAAGATAAACGTCCATGTCTGACAGTCTTTTTCGAGAAAGTAAATGCTTATACAATAGGCCAGTTTATTTACTTATTTGAGGTTACAACTTCTTTCGTCGGCGCCTTGTTCAATATCAATCCCTACGATCAGCCCGCCGTTGAGCTGGGCAAAGAAGCCACATTTGCCCTTATGGACAAGCCCGGTGATTATGAAACCGGTTATACGTACGAAGAATTTGCTAAGAAAATTCAATCTCTGACCGAAATCGATGAGAAGTTTTTGGTCTGATACTATACGATTATTTGATGGATTAGAGGATTTAACAATGGACTATGCAGTGATAATGGCAGGGGGGACAGGCAAGAGACTATGGCCGCTCAGCCGACAAAGACGTCCCAAACAGGTCTTGAAACTCCTCGACGGGCAAACACTCCTTCGCTGTTGTTACGAGCGTCTCGCACCGATATTCGATACTAAAAACATAATTGTTCTCACGAACGCCGGCTATGTAGATTTGGTGCGTGAAAATCTTCCGGAATTACCTTCTGATAATGTCATAGCTGAACCTGCCGTCCGTGATACTTCCGGCGCAATCGGGCTTATCTCAACTGTTTTGACAAAACACGACCCGCAAGCCACAATTGCTGTAGTCACCGCCGACCAGATTATAAAACCCGCCGATGTACTGCAGCAGGCCATCAAAGATGCTCTTGTCTTTGTTAATAATAATCCGGACAGTATGATTACTTTCGGCATCCAGCCGACCTTTGCCAGCACCGGACTCGGCTACGTAAAATGTAACAACGCCCGCGAGTATCCCGACTGTAAAAATAAGATTTATTCTGTAGAAGCATTCAAAGAAAAACCAGATGAAAAAACCGCAAAAGAATATCTCAACACCGGCCAATACTTCTGGAATTCCGGCTTATTCGTATGGAAGGCCAAAACAATCTTAGATTATTTACACAAGTTTCTGCCCGAGGTTGTCGAGCCATTGGCCAAAATCCAGGCCGACTGGGACTCTCCAAATCAGCAGCAAACGCTTCAGGACTGGTTTGTAAAACTACCCAAAATCAGCATCGACTTTGCCGTCATGGAAAAGGCCGACAACGTCCACGCTATAAAGCTGGATTGCCGCTGGCTTGATTTAGGTTCTTTCCCAGCGCTTGCTGATATTATCAGCCCTGACTCCGACAACAACATTGTCATATCCGACACAAACGAGCTGCTCGATTGCAAAAACAGCATTATTGTTACCGAAGACAAGGGACATCTAATTGCCGCTATCGGCGCAGAGAATATGATAGTAGTCCACACTCCGGATGCCACACTTGTATGCCGCATAGACCAGGCCGACAAACTAAAAGAGCTGCTCGAATTAATAAAGCAGCACGGCGGTGAAAAGTTTCTGTAATCCCGTATAATGAGAATTTGCGGAATAAATTTGAGAGGATTAGCGATGTATAGAACAATAATTCTGATTATGGCGTTGTCTTTCTGTATTTCATCAGAAACACAGGCACAACCCAAGTCTGCTGCCAGCGCTGATAAGGCCGATGCCCCGACAATAACGATCACTAAACTGGATGTGAATGATACGAAACTTGAATTAAGCTGGGAGATAAAAAATGATTCCGAGCAGGATGCTTGGATTCTGATGGGATTAAGAAAGTCTGATATGAGTTGTGCAGCTTTTATGGACAAAGACAATCAAACTCTTTTAATAAGAAGAAGGCTTGATGTGCCAGCAAATCCAAAACTGGCGTCCTTCCCCACCTGCAATGGAAGGTATGTTCGATTACGTGCGGGCCAAACACAGTCTGAGTCAGTTTCCATCGAGATACCAGTGTTTCGCGAATATGGACTTGAAATTATAAGACGAAAAGCACAAAGCCTTGAATACGCAACACGTCTCGCTATTGAAATTGGTTATTACTTTGGGGATTTCCCAGACATGATTCGTCGTATACTTGAGGAAGATGAGAAAAATCCTCGTATAATACCCGCTATAGATCCGTATTATCCAAATTCTATTAGCGGATGGTTCAAAGGATTATTAGGTTTCAACATGATCAATGAAGTCGTAATCTCTCGTGATGATGAGGTTTTAATACCTTTTACGAGTCAAGCTTTCACGGACGAGCAAGTCTTACGTGTTACTAAAGATGATATGCATATTCCATATTATGAAAAGAGAATAGTTCAGCCAAAGCGTTATCCACCTGATTTGAAATCTTGTACACAAGTTGAAATTCAATACAAACCTTCAATGCTTGAATATTTCTTTCCTTATTCTGTGCAGCAGAGCCTCCTAAATTCAGCGGAGAAGGAGTATCTACAGACTACGAAAGCAATCGTTCTGAAGAATAGAGACAATTTAACAGCCCTTAGCGATGAATTAAACCAAGGAAGGGGAGCTTCTGGAATTGTCCGTCAGATAACTATGGCCCATGTGATCGGTTACCGAGACGATAAATGTCTGATGTCTTTTTCCATATATAACGATAACTCCATCATAACGGATGGAATGTATCGGTTTGAGTGGCCAAATGGCTTCCGAAGCCTGAGGTTGCTAACACCGCAGATACATCCAATTGACATGCGAGTAAAGTGTGCAGCCAATCAAAAAAATCTATGGAACCGCTTTCATTTGTACGAAAAGGTCGCAAAGCCGGGATTTTTCAGGAGGCGTAAGAAGCCCTACCCGGCACCGAACACATGGTGTGACTCTATGTTGCGGGCTTATCGCATATCAAAAGGGAGTGATGAGTATTTAATGAAGCCATATAAATGTCCAAGTTTGGGCAATGGTAAATGTCACTATGGGATGAATCCCAATTGCAAATACGATTCTCCGCCTGATACGGTGCTTTTGTTCGAAACCAAAGCAGGCTGGAATCAGCATGGTGGACCTGAGCTGTTTACTTTCGACAACCACGAGCCTAATGGCGGTTGCGTTGTCCTAAACGACGGTACTGTAAAATTCATCCGAACAAAAGAAGAACTCCGGCAGCTTCGATGGTAATATACGGGTGGGCAAGTTATAAACTTGTACTCAGGTCAATTCTGTGATAAGATACGACATAATACTGAGGAATAAATTCGGGCATTATCAGGCAGGAGCGTAATGCTGTCTGCTGTTGAGATTTGATGCTCATATTGAAGGATGCTTTTATAAGCACTCTCGATTCAGGAAATTAGCCTTAACTCAATAGCGTCTAATAGGACATATACACATAACAAAAATGAGATACCTCGCAATAGATTACGGCACTAAACGCACCGGATTGGCAATCTGCGACCGGGCAGAGACTATTGCATCGCCCCTAATGGTAATCCAGGGACAAAAGGAACTGTTACAAAAGATTTCCGAAGTCATCGAGGCCGAAAATGTCGAGGCTGTTGTGTTAGGGCTTCCCTTAAATATGGACGGCTCAGAAGGCTTCCAATCAAAACTTGTTTTGAAGTTCGGTAAGCAGTTACAAAACTGCCTGAAGATTCCCGTTCTCTTACAGGATGAACGCCTCAGCAGCTTTGGCGCCGAGGAAAAGCTCATTCCGGCAAATTATACTCGAAAAAAAAAGAAAAAACGCCTCGATGCCGTCGCCGCAGCAGAAATCCTGGAGTCTTTCCTTCAACAAACAACACACCGGAACTCCACTGAACCCGGATTACCCATGTAGTTCGTGACAACCGAACCGGAAAGAACACACGACACAGCATTGCTGCTTTACTTAGACAGTCAATAATCAGCAGTTTGGCCCGCCACTCTTTAGTCTTTTCCGTCTTTTCGCTCGCCAAAGCAGAAGAGGTGCTGGAAGCCGCGCACAAAGACCTGGCCGTCGCTGATAGCCGGTGAAGCATAGCATGACTGGCCCAGCTCATACGTCGCAACGCACTCGAACTCCACACCCGGTTTGATAACGTTCACTTGGCCGTTGTCGTTAATGAAGAAAACCAGTCCTTCCACCAGGACAGGGGAGGCGTGATGTCGGCCCAGCTTCTGCTGCCAAAGCACCTTACCGGTGGCGGCCTCGTAGCAGAAAGCAGTACCGGCTCTATTTACACTGAGCAGGAAATCGTCAGCAACAATCATGGAAGGGACATAGGGGGCCCCCTTTGTGTCTTGCCAGGCAATGTGGGTCTTCGTTACATTACCCTTTCCATCGGGCCGGATCGCGAGCAGAAACCGCTTGGGCCAACTGCTGCTAATGAAAACCAGTCCAGCCTTTTCGCTGTAAACCGGCGTGGCGACGAATTCTTCCGAGGGTCCGTCAACCTTCCAGAGCTGCTCGCCGGTGTCCGGGTCGAAACTGGCCACGCACCGGTCGCCGCACTGGATCAACTGAGTACGACCGGCCAACTCACGGATCAGTGGAGCACTGTAGCTGATTCCTTTATTAGCACGGTTCTTGCGCCAGATTGTCTTACCGTCTTTGATGTCAAGAGCGATCAGGAAGGAATCGCCTTTGCTGTCGCCATCGACAATAACCTTGTCTTTGAACAGCACGGGCTCATTACTGAATCCCCACCCGCCTTCATGTGTCCCCGCTCGGACCAGCCACAGTTGCTTTCCGTTGTCGAAGTCATGTGCGGCCACAATGATGTCGTCACCGACGCGGAAAGTTACGTAGATCCGCTCCCCATCGGTGGTCGGCGTACCTGAGGCATAACTGTTCTCTTTGTGGAGCTTCTCCAGAGGCCCCTGTACGACTGTCCTTTGCCAGAGGATTCTTCCGGTGTTACGGTCCAGACAGAGAAGCACTCGTTCCTTTGTTGCAGGCAGGGCGGTAACAGTTAAGACGCGATTGCCCCAGACGATTGGCGATGCATGCCCTTTACCGGGAAGTTCTGTCTTCCAGAGCGCATCTGCCGGGTCCCATTTGTCAGGGACGTTTTTCTCTATACACGAGCCGTCGCCGCGCGGGCCACGCCAGCCGGGCCACGTTTCGGCTTGGGCAGGGGTGGTAGCAGCGGCAAGTAGGCCGCCAAACAGCATAGTTAAGACAATATTTCTACTCATAAGGTTCAAAACTCCTTTTGGGCCGAATACCTGACAGACTGCCGCAAAGCGTCACCTTTAAGGACATGGTACTAAGAGTGCCTACTCCAGTCATGGTACTATGCAGCCGACTTTACAACGGGAATCGATACACTAAACGAGAAAGCATATCACCTCACCAGTATACCCCAATCTCCAGAGGCGTCAAGCCAAAAGTAATGCCTCAATTGTTGCTGTTGCGACGGGAAGAGGAATTACCAAATACCCAAAATAATCCTCATTAGGGCAAATACCGCACAAAAACCCTGTTTCAGCCTTGACAATTCTTTTTATATACTGTAGTAGAAAAGGCTTGCAAATATTATAACAGCCGATTAGAATGTCGAGTTTGAAATAATATGTTGAATGGTTGTTTGAAAGATGCGATAGAAAGGATTTACCCAAAAGATGTTAACAAAGCAGAAAAAACAGGAAATTATTGGCGATTTTGAGACGCACGAGGGTGATACCGGCTCACCTGAAGTGCAGATTGCAATTTTAACGAAAAGAATTAACGAGCTGACAGGACATTTCAAGACTCACCGCAAAGACCACGCTTCCAGACGCGGTTTATTGAAAATGGTCGGGACCAGGTCGGCATTGCTAAAATACGTGAAAAATAAAGACGTAAAACGCTATCAGAAAATTATATCCCGGCTCGGCTTGCGAAAATAGATGAGCATTAGCACACAAGTAACCCGCCCGTTTAAGAGCGGAATCCACTTATTAACATGCCAATGATGTAGTATATGTTTGATGTATGTAGGAATGAGATAGTATAAGTTTAATGTATGTAGAAAGAGGTAGTATATGTTTGATGTATGTAGGGTAGAAAGACAAATAGGCAGTAGAACACTTTCCATCGAAACCGGCAGGATTGGCAGACAAGCCGATGGTGCAGTTTTAGTCCAATATGGCGATACAATCGTTCTTGTTGCAGCAGTAACTGCACCGCCAAGATTCGATGATATTGATTTTTTCCCATTAAGTGTTGATTATCGTGAGAGACATAGTGCCGCAGGTAAATTTCCTGGCGGCTTTATTAAACGTGAGGGAAGGCCCAGCACGAAAGAAACACTAACGGCAAGGCAGATTGACAGACCTATTAGGCCCCTGTTTCCAGAGGGCTACTTCCAGGAAGTGCAAATCTCAGCGAATGTGTTAAGTGCTGACCAGGAAAATGACCCGGATGTTCTGGCTATGATAGGCGCCAGTGCTGCTCTTACAATAAGCAAGATTCCTTTCTTAGGGCCGATTGGAGCCTGCAGATTAGGCAGAGTAAACGGGGAATTCGTGGTAAATCCCACCCATAAGCAGCTTGCCGAAGGAGACCTGAGTTTACTTCTTGGCGGACGCAAAGATGCGATGAATATGATTGAAATCGGTGCCAAGCAGCTACCGGAAAATGTTATCGCTGATGCTATCGCAACCGCTCAAAAAACGGTCACTCAGGTTTGTGAAATGATCGATGAACTCCGCGAGAAGGTTGGCGTCGAAAAGGAAATCCCACTTGTCGAAACCAACGAGCAGCTCCTTTCAGACATTCGTTCGCAGATATCAGATAAACTAAGCGAGCTTAAGCAGATTCCAGATAAGCAGGAGCGTAAGACAGCTAAAAGCGAACTTTTTGAGCAAGTCATTACCAAATATTGTACTGATGAGAATGATTCGCAATCGCAGGATGCACCTGCTGCCGCATATAACAAGGCAATGGTCAAACGAATGCTTGGTAAGATAGAGGGCGAGATCATAAAGAAACTGCTTTTAAGCGGCAAAAGGTCCGATGGCAGAGGTTATAATGACGTACGTCAAATTTCTTGCGAAGTAGGAATTTTACCCAGGACCCACGGCTCAGCATTATTTACACGAGGAGAAACGCAGTCCGTAGTGAGTGTAACTCTCGGCACTATCAGAGATGCACAGATTATAGACGGCTTATTGGATGAATACTCTCAAAACTTCACTCTGCACTACAATTTCCCACCGTTTTCTGTCGGTGAAGTACGACCAATGCGAGGCCCAGGCCGAAGAGAAATCGGACACGGAGCTCTCGCAGAAAAGGCTTTGGAACAGGTAAAACCGCCGACTGAAAAATTCGCTTATACTATCAGGATTATTTCTGATATCACCGAATCGAACGGCTCCAGTTCAATGGCTTCGGTCTGTGGGGGAACATTAGCTCTAATGGATGCCGGCGTTCCGATGACAAAACCAGTCGCCGGTATATCAATCGGCTTGATTACCGCCGAAGATGGCAAATACGAACTACTGACCGATATAGCCGGCGAGGAAGACCACTACGGTGAAATGGATTTCAAGGTTGCCGGGACGGTTGATGGTATCACTGCTATACAGCTCGATATAAAAGCTGAGGGCCTGGCACATAATATTATGGTCGAGGCTTTGGAACAAGCGAAAACGGCACGGCTGGATATTCTGAAGATTATGGCCCAAACTATTAGTGAACCAAAGCCTGAATTAAGCATATATGCACCGAAACTGATCAGTATCCAAATCGACCCTGAATTTATCGGCAAAGTAATCGGGCCGGGTGGTAAAGTAATCAAAGGAATTCAGGAGCAGACCACTACAACAATTGAGATCGAAGAAGACGGGACTATTTTCATTAGCTCTCTCAGCGGCGATGGTCACCTCAAGGCTAAAGATATTATCGAGATGATTACTCAGCCACCCAAAGTAGGCCGAATTTATAATCCGGCAAAAGTGGTCTCTGTAAAAGATTTTGGAGCTTTTGTTGAAATCACTCCGGGTGTTGAAGGCCTCTGTCATATTAGCGAGCTTAGTGATGGCTATATCAAAAAAGTCGACGAAGTTTGCAAAATGGGTGATTTGATACCTGTAAAATTAATCTCAATCGATGACCAGGGCAGACTTAAACTTTCCCGTAAAGCTGCTCTTGCTGAAATGGATAAAGCGGAAAAAGCTCAAGAAGGTGAAAAAGTAGAAGAAAAACAAGCCGACTAAGAAAAATAACAACATTGATTGGGGATAGATGAAAATAAGTCCCCAATCGATTTTTGTTGTGTTTTGGTTTTCAGTCTTTACGGGACATTAATTCAACCTACAGGGTCAAAAGGCAGAGGGAAGATAAGTGCTGCATTTTATATGTGGTTTTGTTGTTGCTTTATTAGCAGTTGTTCCGGCTGTTGTGTTATTTCTGCATAAAAAATTTACCAAAACTCAAAAAAACAAGAACGGGCATCTACTTGAAGAATTAGGCAAGCTTACCGGCGAGCTTGCCCATGAAATCAAAAACCCTCTCTCCACAATCAAAATTAACCTGGAACTTGTCAGTGAAGAGCTGGAAGATTCAACTTCTGCTGAATCCGGCAAAATCGTTACAGAAAAAGATAAGCGTAATCTTACAAGGGCACGGAGAAAAATAGCCGTTATTCAAAAAGAAACGGACAGACTCGAGCAGATACTCGAGGGCTTCCTGCGATACGTTGACAAAACCGAATTACATTTGGCAAACGCTGATATTAATGAGCTTGTCAGCGATATGATTGATTTTTATTCACCACAAGCACACAGCCATTCGATAACTATGCGACAGGGACTGCATAATGAACCACTTATTTGCAAGGTTGATACAGATATGTTAAAACAGGTGATATTAAACCTGTTTATTAACGCTCAGCAGGCTATGGGCAAAAATGGAGAATTGATGGTAAGGACTTTCCCGCAAAAAAAAGATGCAGTCATTCAGATTAATGATACCGGCAGCGGCATTGCCCCGGATAAATTGCCGCATATCTTCAATACTTATTATTCATCTCGGCCGCATGGCAGTGGACTGGGACTGGCCACTGCACAGAAGATTATTGCCGCACATAACGGTACAATAACAGTTGACAGTGAGCCGGAAAAAGGTACATCATTTACTATTAAGTTACCCATCTATGTCTGATGAGGTGTCAATTTGAAGCAAAAGGCAAATCTAATTCTGGTTGTTGACGATGAGCGGGACCATGCCGATGGTATCGCCGAATCGCTCGAAAAATTGTGCACAAAAGCAATAGCGGTTTACACAGGAAAAGATGCACTGGAAATTGTGCGAAGCCAGCAGGTCGATGTTGTTGTAACCGATTTGAAATTCGAAGACGAAGATATAAACGGCCTTACCATACTCGAAGAAGTCAGAAAGCAAAATGACAAAACGGAAGTTATCTTAATAACCGCCTACGCCACCATCGACACTTGTAAGGAAGCCATCAAGCGGGGGGCATACGATTATCTCACCAAGCCGATTGACATCGGCCAGCTTCGTACTCTTGTCGCTCAGGCCGGCACCAAAGTCATGGCCGCATATTCTCGCCAAACACAAAAAAATAACACAGACAAAGGACAATTCAAGTTTGAAGGTGTGCGGGGTAAAGACCCTGCAATAGAGGGTATATTCGAAGTACTGCGACGGGTGGCTCCGACTAATATCTCCGTCCTAATCGAAGGCCACTCCGGAACAGGCAAGGAGCTGCTGGCAAGAGCGATTCACCACAATTCACTGCGATGGGACAAGCCCTTCATGCCGATAAACTGCGCTGGTCTGCCCGAGACTCTTTTGGAGAGTGAGCTGTTCGGCCATGTCAAAGGAGCCTTTACCGGTGCCGCCAATGACAGAAAAGGATTATTCGAAGCGGCGGATAAAGGTACTTTATTTTTGGATGAAATCGGGGATATGGCACCGAGTTCCCAGGCCAAGCTTCTGCGTGTCCTCGAGGATGGTATCGTAATACCGGTCGGTTCGAATAAACAAACAATCGTGGATGTCCGTATCATCAGCGCAACCAATCAGAACTTAAACAATCTTATTGAAACAAAAGATTTCAGGCAGGATTTGTACTTTAGAATCAAGGGTGTAAACATTTCTCTTCCGGCCCTGCGTGACAGAGCCCAGGATATACCCGAGTTTATCGACTATTTCATAAAAGAGGCCGTCACGGAAGTCGGCTCCAAAGTTACAGGCATAACCGACGCCGCACAGACAATCCTTTCACACTATGACTGGCCCGGCAACATCCGTCAACTGCGAAACACTATCAGGACAATGGTTGTAATGTGCGACCATAACAAGCTCGATGCAGCCGACATCCCTCCTGAAATAGCACAGAGACGGCAATTGGCCCCCGGCACCGGCACGGCAGCCGGCCTGGCTGGTTTGCCGCTGGACGAACTTGAAAAACAGGCCATTACAGACACATTAGCCAAAACAAAAGGCAACCGCGAACAAGCCGCAAAAATCTTAGGCATCGGCGAAAGAACTCTCTACCGCAAAATCAAAGAATACAATCTATAGCGTTAAGGCACCGGAGTTATCCGCCCCTCTAATGTTACCGGGTACTGAGCGTTAGGATTGATAATAACTTTAAGAGTGTACGCAACTCCTGCTTCGAAGATTTTGCCGCATGTAAGCTCGACTGTCGTCTTTTTAAAAGGTTTAAGCGAGGGAACTGTGCCGACAGCAACCTCCATAACCTGATCATCTTTACTATACACGATTTTAATATCCGCAGATTCAGACGAGACCTGGCCAAAGTTCTGGACTTCAACGGCTATATTGAAACCATCCTCTTTGTTATCAATTTTTGGCATACACGCCGACAGGGCTGGCTCTAAATAGTTCAGCCACGGCAGGCGGGCATAACCATAAAGCAGTTTTCCACGACTGTTTTTCCCCAACATCTTGGCCGCGAAATTGTCATCGGTGATGCCGTTGCCGGTTCCGTTGAAAGTGACAATCAAATCATCACCTGATCGTTCCATCCTCATCATTTTGCTGCCCCTGCCGAAATTCACCTCTTCAGAAGCACCAAATCGTAACGAGTCCATATCAATATCAGTGTGAGGATTAAAACCGTCCTCAGCCGCTATTTTGACTCGGATGGTCTTTGTCTCGGCAGTAATCTGTTTCTTGTCGAGTATGGTCAGGAGACGGCCAACAGTCAGAGGAATACAAATATGTTTGGAACTGTGGTTATCGCTGCCTCTATCCTGACGTTTCAACACATCGATGACAGCAAAATGCGCCTGCATTGCCCGCCCGTGTTTATCCTGCAACACCTTAATACGCTCGTACTTAAACCAGTCAACAACGGTCCCATCTTCATATTTGGCGATACCCGGCAAGTAGGCTTCGCCCGGCTCGACCTTCCAGTGGATTCCGTCCTTCGAACGCAAATAGTAGGCAATGCGCCCACGCCAATCATTGACAATCATGTGGTACTGTATGGGCGTACGCCAGACTACAGGATCCTCGAAGTTGCCCGCAACCGGTGGATAAACTCGTTTGTCAGTAACCTGGTCATAGGGAGAAACTCCGCTTTCGCTAAACCATATACCTCCGCCACGGCACACCATCAGATAAGAGCCGTCCTCCCGTCTGGCAAAGGACAGGTTAGAGAGGCTTTCTATAATACGCCTGTCCCGTTTATTGAACTCAAACTTCTTCCTCTGCCAGGGGCCGTCCACACTGTCCGCGATATAATAAGCCCCCATAACATAAATGACATATCTTCCATCCTTGAGCTGGAACACCTCCGGATTATGCCCCGGGCCAACAGTATCCTTTACTTTATACGGCCCGGTCGATATGTCGGCAACAGCATGAACCACTATAGACCGGCCCCACTCCATGTGCCCCCTTTGGGAATCTTCACGCCAGCGGCAGACATAGAGATGGTACTTTCCGTCGGTACCCAAAACTGCGTTCCCCCCCAGTACGACCACTCGTTGTCCTCAATACCATTATCGATATAACGCGGCTTAACATTATCCGCTCCCCAGGTATCACTGGTCAACTCACCCTGAATGCCCATGGCTAAGAATCTGTCCATAAACCGGCCGCCGTACACCAGTTTGTTCCATCCATCAGGACGTTCCCGTGCAACAATCTGGGCATTCGCATCTAATGTAAACAGGCAGCTCGTCAGCAATAAGCAAATCAAAACATATGATTTCATTCTAATCTCTTTTTAGAAGTGAGTTTACTATATATCTTCACTCTTACTCGCGTTCGGTCTGCCAGGGCTCCTGATATCCTGGTAGCTGGCCGGCTTTACGCGTGGCCATGGTAATGGGCATCTTGACGGATATATTTTCGGAACTTCGGACGACTCTTCCCAGCATTTCTTTTGTTGCTCGGACAGGCCCAGTGACAAGTTCGGGGACGCTGTAGGTCCAAAGGCACGATTCATAATACGTCGGGTCTTTCTGAGGCAATCTTATCGGCTTGTGTACCTTGCCGTTTTTATCTACGTATGCGATATATGTTCTTGTGAATACGCCGCTGCCTCTTTTACTGCTGAATACTATCCATCGGCTGTTACTCGAGAAGCTATGCCAGCTTTCACTTTAGCTGCTGTTGATATCGAGCCGTTCATAGGCAAAGTCGCCTGTTTGTTTTGCTGCTTCGAGGTCCATCATATACAGATCGCTGCTCTGTCTATAAACGGGGAAGCAGCCGTAATCGCACATGCAGAACAGCAGCCAGCGGCCGTCCGGGCTGATTCGAGGCAAAAGGATACTGAGGCTCGTATCCTCGGCTGAAAGCACAGATTCCAGTTGGCCCCATTGGTTGCGATCTATGTTGTAACTGGCGCGGACAAGGTCGTACTTGATTTGGTCGTAGGATTCGGGAACGACAGTCTTATCCGACCACGTCATCGGAGCGCTGCAGAAGTATAAGTACCGGCCATCAGGGGACCAGGCCGGGTATGTTTCGAGCTGATCTTTTCGGGCAAGATTCGGTGTAGTCTTAACGGTTTTCGAGTCCAAATTGTAATAAGCCATCACGGAATCGAAATCTATCACATCCCGAACCTCACTGGCGGCCGAATGAAAGAGTTGCCTGACCTTGTTGACGGAAAATGCGGCAACGCGGCCGCTGGGATGCCAGGATGTATATCCGAATTTTGTTCCAATCTTTCGTACTTTGTCACCTTCGACCAGCAAAGCCGAGCTGCCGTAAACTGCGCTGCGGATGCCTATGAGCATTTTTTCGGGATTGTTGCCGCAAAAAGTATGGCAGTTCACACAACCGTGCTTGAAATATCCATTGTCCAATATGGCTGTTTCACTAAAGCTGCTAAGATTACGCTGATAGATGCCCATGTCCCTCCAGGTGACATGGCCCGGTCGAATCTTTCGATATACGAGGAAAGTATCAATGTCCTCATGAGCAATCCGGGCGGTGATGGGTTGAAAGCGTGACCACCGGATATTTTCTCCTTTGGAAGATGATGCGGCAGTCCCGGATTCGACATAGACATCCATATTGAGCTGCTGGCCGCGGTTTAAATCAAGAAGCTCATGCCAGGGACGCTTAGGAATCACAATCGTGGGTTTCTTGCTGAATATTTCAATAGGATTTCCTTTTTCAGAGTATATTCTCACGAAATAGCCCGCCCCTTTCTGCTTTATGATAAAGTTCAGGGGTGCGATGTTTGGCGGGATAATGGTGCCGGTACAATCAGGTTGAATCTTTGCAGGCTGATTAATAACATTGTATTGCGTGATGGACACTTCGTTGTCGGGGAAAACACAAAGCAACACATAAATTATAAGGGCGCAAGTTATAAGAGCATAAATAAATTTAGCTTTTTTACTTTTATATATTTTTGCCTTTTTAGGTTTTTGCGATCGAGTCATCTTTTCGTTCCTGAAGGCGCAAAAATTAGATAGAAGAAGTAAGTGTTTCGGAATTTCTTTGACAGCTCTTTGTAGGCAGCTTGTTTGTTCCGGTCGTAACTAATGAGAAGCCGGGAAAAGTCTTCAACCTGTCGACGCTTTTGAAGACTTGGTGGGTAACGGCTCAGATTGAGAGGCTTTCTTGTTTGGTACACATAGATAAGGGCTGCTTCTTCATAATGTGTGGGTAGTTCGGGATAATCGAAATCATGTAAATGCTCAAGATTCTGTGCAAATTTGCTCAAATTCTTGTTTAACATGTAATAAGCCATTAGATATTCAAACGCCATGCGATTTTGACTGTTCTTCTCCAGGAGCTGTAAAAGAGTCTTCTCCTTTAAAAGGGAGTACATGGGGCAATCCTTGTCGAGGCACAAAGAGCGTAGATGCTGAATGTACTTGTCCGTGGAGAGGCCTGGGTCGGTTTCCAGACGGTCAATATATTTATTTGCCCACTCAGCATGAAAAAGAGTTTTACTGAGCGAGCCGAGATATATTTTGGCGGAGCCTGAATTACCCTTTACCATATTTATCAGGGCCAATCGCTGTAAAATCATGGGACGACTACCAAGCCCTTCGAGACATTCAGTAAGGGCATTTTCAGCCATGTTTACAACGCCGAGGTCAAGAAATACATCGAAGATTTGCCAGTGCATCCACTTGTATTTCTTATCAGACAGAAACAGGTGATCCGGATTTTGGGGCCAGGAGAACATATCATAGCCGAGTCGGCCGACATGATACAAAGCCCTATTGACTGCGTGGGCTATAAAGGGATTGTCAGGATTATGTGGAGCAGACGTGAGCAATTCCGGCCACATCTTGTGGTAGGCATAGTAATCAACTTTAAACCGGGTTCTAAGATTTTCATTGCGGGAAAAGAAAACAACGCTACCTGCAATAACAAGCAAAAGCAGCGATTCGACGGCCCATTTGAGTTTTGGTGAGTGTCTATATCGAAAAAACATCTTTAATAGTAGGTTAGGTGATTTGTTTCGGTGCTTTTTTTTGGGCCGGTTTTTTACAAAATGAAATCTTCTCCAGAGTATCTGTAAAAGACCAAATACAAAAAGTGTCAAAGGCAGGAGTAGATACAGTAGATAGACGATTGTTACTTCTCTTTTACGAGCTTCATAATAAAGAATTTTCCAGGAGAAAGGTAACGAGTTGCAAAAGGCATCGACAATACTAACGCGAAAGACAAGAAGGCCCAATACGTATGGAATAACAGCAGCGGATAACAAAATAAATAGACTCATCTTCCAGCGGGACCTGAAAATTAATTCATAAATTGCACAGATGACTGCAAAAAGAAGAAATGCTCCGCCGGCAAGACAATACAGAATTAGAGACAGGAATAAAAAAGTGCTCAAACAGCTTAAAGTCGTAGTCCACGATAAAGTCATCTTTATGTACAGACATGCGATAAGTAATGTAATCAATAATGCCATTGTTGTGGCAAAGTGATAGGCATACCGGGTGTAGAGAACAAGCAGAAGAATCGGTAAGATAAAACAAATCCAGCGAATTCGCGATAAGTTTGCTGCTTTCAACAGATAGTCTATACATATGCTGAGCAGCCAGGCCTGCACTGTTACAACAAGAGCTCCTGCCCAGGAATAGTAGAAGAACTGAGAAAGGAAAGCTGAGAGATATTCGAGAGGTCCGCCCGGGTATGATAGAAACGGCAGAAAAAAAGTCCAGCCTTTGTAAAAGACCGGGAAATTTGTAATAATGCCGGCCCCATGATACATAAGCCGCAGATCCACATAAAGCAAGAGATACAGATAGAAAAGAATAAAAAAGAGAAAGCTTTGTAGCAACCGCCCAAGGCCCAGTCTTGAATATTGCTTTATTACATCTTGTGAACAAGATTGTGAAATAGACATCCGCCCTGAAGATTTTGGAAGCGAATTCGACATCATATCCCTATGCTACATAATCTGGGATTTCCCATATACATTTCGCTGAAACACTCCTGTACACTTCAAGTACTATAGTGCCAGGATTTCAACTCAATTTCACGGATTTTCCAACAGGTTCAGCATAACACGTCGCAATAAACACAAGAAGACTAACATATTTGCGTGGATACTGGAACCTTTAATTAAACCTGTAGCTTTCGTAGTCAACAGAGCATATCCCTAACAGATTTACATGATTGATACATTTCCTTTCATCCAGATACTTAATTCCGATTTTATCTTTTTAAAATTCTTGAAAAGATATGTTTTTGGGCAAAATTTTGATATTTGGTTCTCCCATTACTCATCAATTTTGACATCTGTGGTGACCTTTAGGTGACACGTTTTTCGAAGGATTCTGCTATTTGACAGCTCTTCCTGATTGACAAATTTGCTAAGCTATTCGCATAGCAGATAAACAGGTAGTAAAGTCTCTCGGGCATCACGACACTTTGTCACCTCCATCTTCTGCCACGCAGACTCTCGTCCGTTTCCATCATTTTGGGTACTGCCTGACAGCGACATAAGGCGCCGAGCGGGTAGTCGGGCATGCCGCTGTCGTTTTACATAAGGCATTCCTCGGTACGCCTGCTTACTGAATTCCACTTAGGGTCTTTCGGGCTCTCCGTTTGATGCTGTTGTTCCTTGATTTTTCAGCAACCATTTTCAGCACCTGCCGGCGCTGGTCACTGGAAATCCCGCGGATATCCTGGCCGGCAATTTGGACCATGGCTGAATAGGCTTCCTCGACAACCGCCGAATCTTCAGCGAACGTTGTCAACAGCTCCAGGGCACTCGAACTCGGCGATTCGGCTAAAACAGCGATAGCCAATCGCTTCTCCTCGGGGCGCTTGATGTGGGACAGCAAGTCCACGACCCTGGTCACCTTTTGTTCGTTGCTGAGCTTCTCAGTGCCGCGTATGTACTGGAAGTAACCGCGCAGTCCCAGCACCTGATGGGACAACTTATTGGCCGATGTAGCCAACCTCAGTAGAGCTTGCCCTGCCTCGCTATCTTGAGGCCAATTGCTCGGCCAATTCGATAAGATTCGCACAGCCTCGTCCTGAACGGGAGGCTCAGCGCTCTTAACGGCGGATGTGACAGCCGCCAGCGCATCTGGTCCACCGATGATGGCCAATGCGCGTAGCCCGATCATGTAGAGTTCATTGTCACGACTCTGCGTCAGGGGTCGCAGGTGCGGGATGCACTTCACACCGCAACGGCCACTGATCGATAGCAGGGCCTTTCTGATGCCAGCTCGTTCACTGGAAATGTTCGTCTTTTGAAGCAGCTTTACGAGATCGGCCGTCTGCGGGTCTTGCCCGATGATGCCGATTGTCTGTACGGCTGCGTCGCGAATTCCGGCATCATTATCATAAAGGCTCGGCACGACCGCAGGAAGGGCCTCGCTGATTTGCCTCTGGCCAGCCAACTCGATGAGAACATGCTGCAGCTTGCCTTGCGATTTCGGCAGGCGGGCGATCAGGTCGGCATCCACGTCTTTGCCAGGCAGTCTGACCAGCGTTTCCATTGCTGCTTGTACCAGCTCGGTATCGTCCTCGGTTACAGTTTCCAGCAAGATCGGCACGCACGTAACATCACCCAGGCGAATCAGGATGTCGATTGCCGTGATGCGCAGGTCCTTCGAGCCGCTCTGGGCCGCCTTTTGGACGGTCGGTAGTACAGCAGAGTCGCTTCGGTCGGCCAGGGCCAACAGCAGCAGGGGGCGCCGGTCCGGGCTTAAGTGGGTCAGTTCGACGGCCAATGCCTCGGTCACGTTGCGACCGGGAAGCTCGCGGGCCGTGCGCAATCCGATGCCGAGCCTCTCTTTGTCTTCCGAGCGCAACTGCTCTATCAAAAGTGGCACACCCGCCGACTGGCGGGCCAGAATAGCGCCTCGGATTGCTTCTAAATGTCTCTGGTCCGGTACGTCCGCTTCGCGGATCTTGTCATACAGATTGACAGCTTCGGCAGCCTTCCCATGTGCCAGGAGCCATTCCGCACATAGAATGCAACCTTCAGCCACCGCCGAACGAACGCCGACCGGCGCATCAGCCAGGGATTGCGATAGTGCCTTGGTTGCCTGCTCGCCACCGATGTGTCCCAACGCCACGGCGGCAGCTGATGCGACACTGGTATTAGCATCGTCGAGTTTCTGCACGAGGGCATTTGTGGCCTGGGCATCGCGACGCACGCCGATCGAATTAATCGTTCCAACAAGCAGCCGCCCCTGCAGTTTGCCCAGCGCATCGCGTAGAGCGGTGTCGGCGGCGGGCCCTGGGATCGCTTCGAGAGCTATCCGAGCCCACGACGCCAGTTCCTTGTCCGCCAGCAGTGGCGCCAGCACAGGGACGGATTGCTCTGTGCCATAGATGGCCAGTAGCTTGCAGGTAATGGCTTTCTC
>DAOUVA010000119.1 GCA_030667885.1 Phycisphaerae bacterium | reverse complement strand
GAATGAGACTTAAATAGTTGAAGTCTTGGAATAAACTTAGTAACATAGCATCTTGGTAGGTTTAGAGGTGTCGCGAAGCTGTGAACTATGACAATTCAAGGCTCAATAAAAAGTATATATTTCTAAAACATAAGGGGATTATAAACTTTGAATAGTTCGGCTGCATACAGCCGCCGTACAAAAAAAACAGCAACTTAACAAAAGGGATTCTTTAATGATTTTTGTATGGTTTATCTACGGCCTGGCTTTTTTCGTACTTGGACTGGTGATTCTTGTTTATCCCAAAAAACCAAGCGTGTTCAAGTTAGCCAATGATATATGGTTAATCGCCGGCTTCGGTCTTTTACACGGCATAAACGAATGGCTCGATATGTTTATAGGAATTGGAAAGCCTTTTCCTCCGGACATCCTTAAAATAATCCGCCTTGTCACTCTTGTAGGCTCATTCCTTTTTTTGCTTCGATTCGGCACAAAAGTCATTTCCGAGAAAATAAAGAAGTACCGCTTCATCCAAGTTCTTCCTGTCGTTTTGCTCGCTATCTGGGTAATAATTATAATTATATGCAAACCACGGCTGTTAATGGGAGACATCTTCGGCCGCTACCTGCTTTGTGTACCCGGTACGCTTCTGACTGCAATCGGGCTTTTCCTGCAAATCCCTCAATTTAACCAGGCAAAATTACCGGCTGCCACAAGAAATCTCCGATTAGCCGCAATAACATTTATTCTTTACATGGTCTTTGCCGGATTGGTTGTTAAAGAAGCCTCGTTCTTCCCTGCAAGCTTCCTAAATTACTCTCTTTTTAAGATCCTTTTTCATGTACCTGTCCAGATATTCAGAGCAGTTTGTGCTATCGTTCTTGCATACAGCATAACACAACTGCTAAGTATATTCCGATGGGAAACTCGCGAAATCCTGCGAAGAAGCGAACTCCATTGCAGCACAATAACCTCTGCGGCACCTATTATTTTATTCGTACAGGATCGACACTCCGTTATTACATTTATTCAGGGCAAAGGCTTAGAGCTTCTCGGTCTCGAATCCCGGGAAATCATCGGACGCCACATAATGGATGTTTTTCCATCCGTTCCCCAGCTTGAATTAGACAGTCAGCGGGCCTTGTCCGGAGAAGAATTCGTTACCACCGTTACTTTCCAGGGCACTACTTTCGAATGCTGTTACTCGCCACTTAGGGACAAAGAGGGTGAGGTTACCGACGTTATCGGCGTGTTCCTTGATATTACCATAAAAGTAAAAGCCCAGAATGAACTGGATAAATACCATCGTATGATAGAGAAAGACGCTCGAATGGTGGAAATAGGAACGATGGGCTCTGTAATGGCTCAACAGCTTGACGAACCTCTATCACTGACACATTTGCTGCTGAAAAGACTACTCAGTGATCTTGGCGGATCATCTGCACCAGAGGCCATTACCAGCAGCCTCCAAAAAAGTCTTTCGGAAGTTTCCAAATCCATTGAAATAGTTGACAGATTTCGCAGTGCAGCCCAGATATCAGGCCAAACGATAATAGCCCCGGTGGACATTTACCATATAGCCAAAAGAGTAATGATAGTTTTCGCTCAAAGCGCTAGAAGCGTCAATTTGAATATAGCCCTTAAAGACATGTCTTTTGTCCCTTTTATGGCCATGACTGCTCGAGAAATTGAGCAGATATTCTTTATCCTGATTCAAAATGCCATCGACGCTGCCGATGCCGGCAAAAAGCAGAAACTCATCATTAGTTGTGAATTCCAGGACAAGCAAATCGAATTACGCTTTGCGGACACCTGCGCCTATATCGAACCGGAAATCCTGCAGCATATTTTTGAACCTTTTTTTACCGGCGAACCGGATGCCAGGGGAAAAAACTTCGACCTCGCCATTGTAAAGGAGATAATCCGCACTCACGATGGGAGCATCACCGCAGAAAGCCTCCCGGACCAGGGCACAACATTTCGCGTGATACTGCCGGCACAACACGTTTATTAAAAATTGGATATGAGCTTTCTTAGGGCCTGTCCCGATATTCTTCTTTACACAAGCTTCTCAGGAGCAATTATCCTGCATGTCTTTTTGTACCTTGTACTCAACGCTATCGACAAGGGCCTGCCAGGATGCCTCGATGATATTTTCGGAGCAGCCGACTGTGCCCCAGATAGAGCTTTTGTCACGCGACTCAATTATTACACGTACACGAGCAGCGGTTCCAGCTTTGGCATTGACCACACGAACCTTATAATCAATCAGGTGAACATCCTTAATCCCGGGATAAAAATTCACTAATGATTTCCTCAAAGCTGCGTCAAGAGCATTGACCGGACCGTCACCCTCGCCTACAACATGCTCAGTTATACCGTCCGGCCTTATGAGTTTCACCGTTGCCTCGGTAACCAATTCCCCTGTGGCGTATTTGTCAACATTTGTATGATATTTCACAAGTTCAAAACACGGCTTATATGTACCCATAATCTTTTTAACTAACAGGTGAAAACTGGCATTAGCGGATTCGAATTGATAGCCCTGGTTCTCAAGCTCCTGAACACGAGTGAGTATCTTTTTGGCTAATTCCTTGTCCTCACCTATCTTCGCCTTTTCCAGCTCGGCCAAAACGGTTGATTTGCCGCTCAGTTCAGATATAAGAAAACGCCTTTCGTTCCCGATAAGCTCCGGCTCAATGTGCTCATAACTGTATTTACTTTTCCTCAGGGCATCCACATGCAGGCCGCCCTTGTGCGCAAAAGCGCTTCCGCCCACATACGGCATATTCATTACAGGTGCGAGATTACCTACTTCAAAAACATAACGGGAAACCTCGGTCAGAGATTTGATACTTTTCGGGCTGATGACATCGAATCCCATCTTAAATGAAAGGTTGGGTATGACTACGCATAAGTTTGCATTCCCGCACCGCTCACCCAGGCCGTTAATTGTACCCTGAACATGACGGGCACCTGCACGGACAGCCGCGAGTGAGTTGGCTGTGGCGCAGTCGGTATCGTTGTGCGCGTGAATCCCAATCATCAAATCGCCAAAACGCTCACAAACGATCTTTGTGATTTCATAAACTTCCTCGGCAAGGCAGCCGCCGTTAGTATCACAAAGTACAAGCACATCAGCACCGCCCTGAACCGCGGCATCTAAAACCTTCATCGCATATTCAGAATTCTTCTTGTACCCGTCATAAAAATGTTCGGCATCGAAAAGAGTTTCCATGCCATGCTTTTTCATATACTCGACAGACTCCGAGCAAATAGTAAGGTTCTCTTCGAGCGAACAACCCAGCACATCCGTAACGTGCATGTCCCATGTTTTACCCACCAAAGTAGCAACCTGTGTCTTGCACTTAAGCATTGAATTCAGCGAGATATCATCCGAGACACTGTAATCGGCTCTGCGGGTAGTACCGAACGCGACAATCTTTGAATTCTTCAAATTAAGTTTGACCGCTTCAGTCAGGAACTGCATCTCTTTCGGATTGGAAGCTGCATATCCCCCTTCGATATATTCAAGCCCAAGCCCATCAAGACATTTAACAATTGCAAGCTTATCTTCGAGCGAAAAACTGATGCCCTCGGCCTGCATGCCATCACGAAGAGTCGTATCATAAACCTTTATCTTTTCCATAATCGATTAATTTTAGCCAATCCGACCTGGCATGTAAAGCTCAAAGGAAAAATAGCCTGAATTTGAAAAATTGTTAATCCAAAACACCCAACTTAATATAAACCCATCTACCCGCGTGAAAAATAATTAATTCTGTTTGTAGATTTAGAACAATAAGCACTTTACCGTTCATTCTTAACAGTTTCAACCTCCTGTTTCACATCGTCCAGCAGTTTCCACCAATCCATGTAATGTGTGCGGGAAAAGAGTTGGGGGCGATATTGTTTGGTTGCCACAGATGCATAAGCCTCCCATTCCTCAACCGCATTAGTCAGGTGCTCAACCGCACGTTGGTGATTGGTTGTACGTTGGGAATCGGCCCGGAATACGGCCAACTCAGCAGCACCGCGAATCTTGTCTGCATAGTAACGTCCTAAATAGGCCATAGCTTCGGCATCTGTCAACGTAGCCCTTAGCTCTTTGTTCTTACCGGCTTTTCTACTTAGTCTTTTTATACCTTGCAGTGTCCTTTTGGCCATCGCATCCAGATTGTCAGCAACTTCCATGGGCGTGATGCCGTCAAATGCCTTGTCCTCAATAATGGCCCCTGCATACTCCTGTACAGAAAGGATGCCTGAACCCTTGAGTGGAGGATACTTGAAGAACTGATCCACCGGCAGGAATCCCTGATCAAAATTACACGCCTCCGGAGAAAACTGAAAATCATTGACCCTGAAAAAGAAATGATTCACCAGCGGCACAATCTGAGAGGCCGCAGCCCATGTATCATAGAGAAGCTCGGCATCCACCCGGGGAAAATGATGCGCCAATCTTTGCTGAAAATAATCACGGTTAAGGGTCAGGTCATATCCCAACCGTCCCCATAACATAAAACGATACCAGTGTTTACGCACCTCCAGCTCGCCGGACAATACGGGGTCCTTGCTCACAAATTCGCGTCCGAACACAAAACCGTCCGGTCCCATATAAAAGCCTGCTTCATAGCGCATCAGGTCACGCGGGACATTTTGTAAAAATTCCCGCACATAATCCGCGTCACCCCAACGGTATATAAAGAGGTCATCGTTACGCAAATTCAACCAGCACGGCACCTTGTGCTCTTCGAGAAGCTCGCGGTACTCAAAATCGAGATACGGCGATGTAGTCGTGGAATAAAGACGCGCACGTGCATACTTATGACCCGTATTAAAAGGGCCGTCAAAATCCTTAAAGGCCGCTGTAATCTTGCCCAGGTTGGCCTGGTGCTGGCGAAAGATAAAACGCAGCTTACGCTCGGGATCCGCCTGCTTTGCATCCATTACACCCTGTCCATAGGTACGCCAGAGCCATTGCTCAATACCACCAACATTCTTGACGCGCTGATTGTTTACATGCTCGCCCGCTGTAACGCCAATACCGTCCACCTGGGGGTAGGTCTTTAAGAATTCCCCAATGCAGTACCGCATATATGCAATGGTCTTTTCATTATCCGGCATATCATCGATCCCATGCCTTCCTTTGGCACCAAAGGTATAGATGTTCCAATGAAAGATATGGATCTCAATGCCGCGGGCCTCAGCCAGATTAAACACACGAGTCCAAAAGGCGATCTTCTCATCCAAAGATATCCTTTTAACCACCTTGAAGCTCGAAGCGTCATATATATCCAGGTTATTAAAATGGCGATCGCTTTTCGTATCTACGGTTTCTTTTATAACACAGACATCGTCGTAACCAATATCAGGATACTTGTCCAGTTTGACCAGACCCGGATAAGGATGCGTGGTCCAGAGCGTCAGCACGTTATAACGATTGCGTGCCAGGGTATCCAAAAACTCCTGCCAGAAATCAAATTCCCACATGACCGGAATATTCTTCTGGGCAGCGGTCCCTGTATCGTCATAGCTGGGCGCACGCCCGTCAAAGGGAATATTAAATTTGAGTCCCCGCCGAAAGATATAAGGCTTGCGTGCCTTTTCCTGTACGTCTTTTAGCCCGCCTCCCAGGCTCACCATTTCCGCTACTTCCAGACCGCCATACATAGCACCCAATGAGTCACCACCAACGATCCGTATCGTATTACTCCCCTCTCGTCGGATACGAAAGGACTGAGGCCCCATACCGGCCTGAAATATATCAAATACTATACGAACATCCGCATCATCACCATCAACATCATAATTCTTATCGAGCAACGCCTGTTTGATATCTCCTGCTGCAAAGGCTACCCGCGGATCTTGCTGATCATAAATAACAGCCACCTTCTGACCGGCAATACAGTCGGTACTCGCAAATACAATTGAGGTTATAAGAATAATAAGTAAAAGAGCCGGTCTCCTTTGCACTAAATTCATCTTGTTCTCCTTTAGTAGAAATTCAATAATAGTCTTTTCTACATGATATACTCATAATGAACAATGGAAGTCAATCAATATTAGCCTGTTTTACTGCTTAAAAGGCCGGGATTTCTAAAGGCTCTGCGCAAAGCTTCCGGAAGAAAAAAGTGAGTCAGACTAAGACAATCTCACTCCAAATAATCACTTCGAAAAAGCTGCCCCTAACACCAATTCATATAGTCGCGCGGAGCAAGCCGCCTCATAAAGAGACTCTTATCAGCGGCCTCATCGTTGGTGATTTTCAAGTTCTTCGAATCCCAGAGCAGCGTCCTCCCTGGATGCAGCAGAGCGATATCGCCCAGTACTATTATTTCAGACAACGGCCCCGCGTATTCGAAATTCGACATCGCCGTATCTTCGCCCTTACACGCCAGAGTCCAGTTGTCGAAATGAGTCCTCCCCTTGCACCGCAGCGCAACCTCAGGCGGTCTCGGCGTCTCCTTCATCACGCTCTCGGGAATAATCCGCCCCCCCTGACTATGACTGCCCGCCATTATCGATGCATGTTCCCCGACCATCACCGACCCGCTGGTTATTTCCCTGCGCCCGGCTTCCAGGTGTTTCGGACGCGGAAATTCTATATCCAATCCAAGATAATACTTCATCGTTACAGGCGGCATTTTCCCTCTCGCTGCGAATTCCCACGTTATAACCCCCGACCTCGGCAGTGAGCCCGGATAAGCCGGCGTATTAACTTCAGCCCTCACGCTCAACGGGACACGCAGGTCCAGGGCGTAATACGCAGGGTCAAGTATGTGAGCTGCCATATCACCGACCGCACCGCTGAAGTGGCTGTATCGTATCCACTCGCGATTCATATAGCTCGTGCTGAACGGAATCTTTTCGGCCCGGTTCAGATACAGGCTCCAATCTAATGTCTCCGGCACGATGCTCCCCTTCACCAGCGGCTTGTCGATCCAGTAATTCTTCCTCGAATACGCGTGCACTTCGCGTATCGGTCCCACCGACCCAGCCTGGCCCCAGTCCCTTAGCATAGCCGAGCTTAAGCCCGAATGACCCTGGTTCCCCATCTGCGTCACCACGTTCTTGTGCTTCTTCGCCTCTTCAGTCAGAAGACGAACTTCGTTAACAGTATGACACAGCGGCTTCTGGCAGTAAACGTGCTTGCCGTGCCTTATAGCATATACCGAAATCGCGTAATGCGAATGCTCCGGAGTCGCCACCAAAACCGCGTCGATGTCCTTGCCGATCTTGTCAAACATCACCCTGTAATCCGTCCACAGCTTGATTTTCTCAAGGCTCTTTTTCCCCGCAATGGCCTTCCTGTGCCACGCCTTGTCAACATCACACAACGCAATCACATTATTGCTCCTTGTCAGATACTCTGCATTGCCCGAGCCTTGCAGCCCGACCCCTATACAGGCAATATTGAGCTTACTGTTCGGCGATGGCCCCGCCTTGAGAATATTAAACGGCGCCGCAAGCATTGTTGACCCGGCCAAGGCACCTTTCAAAAAATCCCGACGTTTTATCGACTTCATTTTAAAAACCTCCATTCCTAACAGAATTCCAAAATCATCAATAACACACTGTCTCTCTCACATGCACATAATAGAATATGAGAAAAAGGTCAAAACTGCAACTTTGTTTTGTATATATTCCTCAGGCGGCCTTACCGTAAGGTGTGCAACTTGTTGCACACCGTTTGATTTCAATCCCAATAGTCAATATTCAATAGAAAATAGTCAATCGAAAAGGGCTTGCCCCACCAATGTCATTTCGACCGAGAGTTTACCCTGAGCGAAGTCGAATGGGAAGTGAGTGGAGAAATCTGGAACACAACATTACATGTGTAAACGTGTAAACAAAGAGAAACTAAGGACAGCGCATATTTATTTCACCTAAAAACAAAAATCTAAAATTCCAAAATATTTTATCTCTTTTCTTAAAAACAATTAGAAAAGTTTTAGGGTTTCTTGAAATCCTCAAAATCCTGACGAATATCATACTCAGGTTCGAAATCTTCGCTAAGTGGAGGGACTATTTCAACAATAACAGAGCTATAATAAATTTTCTTCTTATAAAGTAGGCATATTCGTCCCTTATTTCCGGAATAATCATATTGCTTAGCTAATTTCATTAAAGCTGATGGTTCAAGTACTTGCATTTGAAGTTCCTGAGCGTTATTCTGAGAAATATATTGTGCATCATCTAAATCAATAATTGCCTGACCATTATCTAACTTCCAGGCTTCTCTTTCTATAAACCCTTTACGATTAAAATCTCTTTTTTGAATATAATTACTATCTGGTCTATCCTTATGCCTGGCAACAAACACCCTTGTCTTTCTTGCATAAGGGGGCTGGATGTCAATACTATTCATTACCATATTAAGAATTCCCCATGATCTGAAGTTCCCCATTCACACGCTTAAAAAGCATACTTTTTCTCCGTACAACACCATTAATTATACCAAATTCACCTCGCTATTTCAAGAAATATCTTGGCCTTTCCCCCTCTGAGGCTGATATTTTTAATCCGAATAATCAGCCTTAATCCGCGTCTAATTCTCCTCTCGCTTAGCTTCTAAAAGTTGTTTTTTAAAACGTAAACTCTAATCTCTTTCTCAGAGGTTTCTTCACCTTCAAAAACAACAGTAACCGAATGCACACCAACATCTTCCAGTTTAGGTCTCCATTTAATATAATCCTGGCGATCTCTTTTTATTAATTTCATACCGGCCGGATATGGTTTCTTTATGAAAATGTGGCATCTCCTCGGAGGGTTAATCTCTATCATATATATATCATCATATCGTTTTCTCTCAGAAGGCTTTGTAATTTCCAACCGGACCTTTCCCTCTTCATTAACTTCGGTTTGCTTAGCAAATAATTCATATGCACTTTCTTTTGCTCTCATAAGGCAAGGCAGAAGGATGCTCATTAATAACATGATAATGGACATTACTATCAACAGTTCGATAAGAGTAAAACCTTTTCGTCGCACTTGTTATCCCTTCAAATTTTGATTTCTATTTTTCAATAATCCTTAAAGCCCCTCATCCATTGCGGCCAATCGCTCGGATTCATACCACCGGCTTTGGTATACGGGCCGCTTATGTCAAATTGCTTATGCCATTTCAGTGTCCACAGCTCCTTCATGCCAACCTTACGTGCGGACCAGTCGCAAAAGAGGGTGTTCTGGAATCCACCGTGGCGGTTGACGCAAACCCGCTGCATCTCCTGGACGTTGACGGTGCCGGTAATGACGGTAGTCTGATCGGCTGGCTGTTCGTTGTGACGGGGCCAGGCGTCGACCCACCACATACCGGTGAACATGGGGATGTTGTAGGCTTTCTTGATGTTGGGCGTTCGCCAGTGGTCGGAAATGGGGCTGCGTCCCCAGACAGCACCCGATGGGTCGGTAGAGCGAGGATTACACATCCAACCGTTCGGGCCGTAGCTGCCCACGTAATAATCGTTGGTGCCATAGGTGCCCGTCTGCCAGGCGTGGTCGGCCCAACTCCCGATGGTGCTATTGGTCTCGATCGGCTTGGTAGCCTGCGGGCAGCAACGCATCTTTTCTCCGATCTTATAAGTTGCCATCATCGGTTCGAACCACCACCTGCCGCTGCCGCCGCCGGCGCCGCTGAGCCAGTACCCATTATTGTCGTCACAATACATCTTCCAAAAGAGACCCCACTGGTTTAGATTGGCCATACATGCAACAGCCCTGGCCTGTTTCTTTACGCGATTAAGCGCGGGCATCAGGATTGCCATGAGTACTGCAATGATGGCAATCACTACTAAAAGCTCAATTAGTGTAAAGCCCTTTCGTTTACACATAACGTTTTACTTCTCTTTCAAGACAATGAGTTTCGCTGGTATGCTTATCTGCTGTAATTATAACACACTCAATTGTGGTGATGCAACCCAACAAACATAATATTGCCT
>DAOUVA010000144.1 GCA_030667885.1 Phycisphaerae bacterium | reverse complement strand
TTCCGACCGGCGTGATGCGAACGGAAAAACAATATGAGAATTTTATTTTGGAATTGGATTGGCGTCACATGGTAAAAGGCGGCAACGCCGGCTTATTCATCCACTCTGAGGACTTGCCTGTAACGGGAAAACCGTTCACACGCTCTACAGAGGTGCAGATACTCGACGGCCACAATAGTGAAAGCGCCACCAGTCACGGCGATATATTCGGCATTCAGGGCGCAACGATGACGCCTGACAAACTCCATCCGGGCGGCTGGATGCGCTCCCTGCCTGCCGAACGGCGATGCAACCCGGCCGGTCAGTGGAACCATTATCGCGTCGAAAGTCGGGATGGCACGGTCAGCCTGGCTGTTAACGGTAAGGTCGTTACTCGCGCCTTTCACACAAATCCGCGAAAAGGATATATCTGCCTCGAATCTGAAGGCGGTGTTGTTCATTTCCGCAATATTCGTATTTGCGAGCTGCCCGGCTCGAATCCACCGGATGATGTGGTCGCACAGAAAGGCCGGGGCTTTCGCTGCCTCTACAACGGCCTGGACCTTCGCGGCTGGAAACAGGTCTCCGGCAATGAGGGACACTGGAATGCTAAGGACTGGATATTGGATTATGACGGCAAGGCAACCGGAGACGATAAGAACCTATGGACGCAGGAGGAATTCGGAAATTTCGTTCTTATCGTTGATTGGCGTTTTCCCGACAAGCCGAAAGTTGAGAATGTTCCTGTGATTTTGCCGGACGGCTCAGAGGCAACTGATGCTGAGGGTAAGCAAGTGACTGTCCCGGTGATGGACGCCGGTGACAGCGGCATCTACCTGCGCGGTTCCTCGAAGAGCCAGATAAATATCTGGAACTGGCCTGTCGGCTCGGGTGAAATCTGGGGATACCGCTTGGATACGAATATGCCGGAGCAGGTGCGAAGGGGCGCAACACCTATCCTCAATGCAGACAATCCGGTCGGCCAGTGGAACCGCTTCGAGATTACAGCCGTTGGTGATAAGGTTACAGTCGTATTAAACGGCAAGACGGTAATTCGCCAGGCCCGCCTACCGGGACTACCAAAACGCGGCCCAATCGCCCTGCAGCATCACGGCGACCATATCCAATTTGCTAATATTTACATAAAGGAGCTTAAATAACGTACCCAGGTCGAATTCTTCTGTTGTTGTAATATGACTGGAAGGAGAAAGCATATATGTCTGAAAAAGAGGTTTCATCTGAAAGGAACCGTTTAAAATTGCAGGTTGACTTTTCGCGGCGTGGTTTTATCAAGCGCAGTGGTTATGCCCTGGCCGGGACAATGCTGGCCTCGCAGGGGGTGTTAGCTGTCAACACTACTCCCCAAAAAGTTCGCATAGGTGTTGTCGGTGGAGGTTTCGGGACATCCTTTCAGTGGCACGAGCATCCGGACTGTGTCGTTCAGGCGGTAAGTGACCTGCGCCAGGACAGGCGGAAACGACTGATGCAGGTATATAATTGCCGGAAGGCCTACAACTCGCTTGAGGAATTAGTACTCGCTAAAGATATCGATGCGGTGGCGATATTCACCGACGGCCCGCTTCACGTCCAGCAAACCATTGAGGCAATGAAGAACGGCAAGCATGTCATATCAGCCGTGCCCGCCGCATGGGCTACTATTGAGCAGGCCGAGCTGCTTTTGGATACTGTTAAAAAATATGGCCTGACTTATATGATGGCCGAGACGGGCTACTATCAGCAGTCCACGATTTCGGCGCGTAAGTTTTACCGGCAGGGCAAGTTCGGCTCTCTTTATTACTGCGAGGCTGAGTATCAGCATCCAGGTCTCGAATCGCTTTATTTCCAAAACGGCAGGCGAACCTGGCGGCACGGTATGTCACCTATGCACTATCCGACACACAGTACTTCTCAGCTTATCGGCGTTAGCGGTGAGAGGCTTACAGAGGCTGTATGTCACGGGTGGGGCGACGATGACCCTATCCTAAAAGACAACGTGCATAATAATCCGTTCTGGAATGGTTCGGCGATGTTCAGAACAAATCGCGGCAACGCTTTCCGCATGAATGTATGGTGGAAAGGCGCTCACCGAGGCTGTGAGCGGGCCCAGTGGATAGGCGATAAGATGAGTTTCTATACGGCGCACCCCAACGGCGTGGGAGCGGTTATCATTCGTTCCGGTAAGCAGATGGAAAAAGACGATGCCGGTTTTGTTCGGGAGGCGCCGAAGTTCGAACAATACAAACAACCGCATTGGTGGGAAACGGACATGCTGCCCGAGCCGTTACGGCATAACAGCGGACACGAGGGTTCTCACACTTTCCTGACGCACGAATTTGTTGATGCTCTTATACACAGCCGCCGACCCGCGATAGATGTTTATGAATCCCTGGCTTATACTGTGCCGGGTATTATTGCGCACCAGTCGGCGCTGCGAAAAGGCGAATTGATTAAAATTCCTCAGTACGACCAAAAGACGTAAGTTGCAGATAAATGACAACTGAACAATTAAATTTAAGATGGAGAACCAATTATGAAAAAGATTATTTTACTGACAGTTTTATTAATTGTACTTCTAACGCAACCTTTTGAGGTCGAAGCCCGGGAAAAGGTTTTTCGTATTGGTATGATAGGTCTTGACACCTCGCATGTGATTGCCTTTACAAAGGTTATCAACGACCCGGCCAATAACTACGGCTGCAAGGTTGTGGTCGGCTATTCAGGCGGCTCGCCGGATATTCCTTCTTCCGCCAATCGAGTTGAGAACTACACAAACCAGCTCCGCGATAAATACGGCGTGGAAATTGTAGATACCATAGAGGAGCTTTGTGAGAAGGTTGATGGAGTTTTACTGGAAAGTGTTGACGGCCGGCCTCATCTGGAACAGGCGATACCGGTAATCAAAGCCCGAAAGCCTCTGTTTATCGACAAGCCTATGGCCGGTAGTCTGGCGGACGTGCTCGAGATATTCAGGCTTGCAAAAGAAAACAACGTACCGTGCTGGTCGAGTTCCTCTTTACGATACGGTCCAGGCGTTATCGATATGAGAAATAATGACGAGATCGGTGAGGTTCTTGGCTGTGACGTCTTTAGTCCGTGCAGTCTCGAAGAACATCACCCTGACCTGTACTGGTATGGTGTCCATGGTGTCGAGATGCTCTTTACCATTATGGGCCCCGGCTGTGAGAGCGTCAGCCGTATACAAACCGGAAACTGTGAATTCGTTACAGGTATCTGGGAAGATGGGCGAGTCGGTACTTTCAGAGGTGTAAAAAAAGGCAAGAGCGGCTACGGTGCACGAGTTTTTGGCACAAAGAGTATTTCGCAAAGCGGCAGGTATGGCGGTTATGAGCCTTTAATAGAAGAAATCATTAAATTCTTCAAGACAGGAAAGATAGGCGTGCCGGCGGAAGAAACTATCGAAATCTTTGCCTTTATGTCCGCTGCTGATGAATCCAAGGCAAAAGGCGGAGCCGCGGTTTCTATTAAAGAGACAATCGCAAAGGCTGAAAAGCAGAATAAGCGTCGCCGTTAAAGGAAGGGCTTTGAACAATGAGCATTTGCCAAAAAACCATTCTGTTGTATAGTATGTTGTCGTTATACTGTTGCAGTGAGGCGACATCAGCCAACCTCATAACCAACGGCGGATTCGAAGAAACCAGGCAAGGCCAGGCCTTGGGCTGGATGGATTTGTGGACGAGAAAACCCGGCTTGGGAGAAGTTGCTTTGGACAAGCAAGTTTCCCACAGTGGAAGTTATGCCGCCCGTATCGAGCACCGGGGCGAGGATGATTGGAGTTTCAGTTCTGAGAATCGCCTCGATGTCAAGCCCGGCGACCTTTTCACAATTCAGGCATGGGTGAAGATCAAGGGGACAGGCAACACCACTATCGGTGTGATAACCTATGACGAAAAAGGGAATGCCCTTGAGTGGGCTTTCGGCGAACGTACTTCGGCAGGCCCCCTTGACTGGCATCTCCTGCGATCCAGGTTTGTAATTCCTCGGAACGTTGTCGCAATCGGCCCTCGCCTAATAGGATATCGGCCTGCCACAGTCTGGTTGGATGATTTCTCACTTACGAAAGAGGGCAACGTGATGGATATGCGCCCCAAAGATATGCCGGAGAGGCTCTCTATCAGCAATGCTGCGATCTCTCTGACACTTCATACCGTGGATGCAACCTTGTCTGTAACCGACAAGCGCACAGGGCAAAACTGGCGACAACGATCCTTAGCCGAAGTTGTAATACTCCGCAGCGCAAAAGTCGGGGATAGTATTGAGATGACCTTACTCCACGGGCCGTCAGGAATGGATGTCCAAACGGTCCTTCAATTGGAGCCGGATAGTCCTGAGTTCACCGTCGCGCTTTCAGCCAAAGGTGACCTCGAACAGCCTCTTAGGTTTCCTCATCCGTTCGTGACGGAACCCGGCACGTATCTTACGGTGCCTATGAACGAAGGGATTTCATACCCGGTAGAAGATAAGACAATCAATCCGATGAGACTTATCACCTATGGTGGGCACGGTATATGTATGCCCTTCTGGGGGGTAACGGACGGGCGGCAGGGGCACATGGTTATCTTTGAAACGCCGGACGATGGGGCCATTCGTATTCAGCGAACGGATGAAAAGCTCTGCATAGCACCTGAATGGGATTCGCAAAAAGGGCGATTCGGTTATACCCGTCGGCTGCGCTATGTTTTCTTCGATAAAGGCGGGCACGTCGCTGTTTGCAAACGGTACCGCTCTTATGCCGAAAAGGCGGGTTTATTGAAAACCTTAGAACAGAAACGAAAAGAAAATCCGAATGTGGACTTGCTGATCGGAGCGGTGAATGTCTGGTGCTGGGAGAAGAATGCTCTAAGCATAGTTCGTGAGATGAAATCTCTTGGAATCGAACGAATCCTGTGGAGCCACCGTGAGCAGCCGGATGCTATCAAAGCGATGAACGAAATGGATGGTGTCCTTTCAAGCCGTTATGATATCTACCAGGACCTGATGGACCCGCAGGTCGTAGAGCAGCAGCTTCGCGGAGTGCACCCCGACTGGACCCAGGACGCATGGCCAAAGGACATTATGCTCGATAGCAATGGCGAGCCGCGCAATGGATGGCGAGTGAAAGGCAGGGACGGCAAAATGTATCCGTGCAGTGTTCTGTGCGACAGACAGGCGCCGAAGTACGCCCGGCAGCGCGTCGGCGCCGAGTTAAAGACCCATCCTTATCGCAGCCGTTTCATTGATACAACAACCGCCTCGCCATGGCGTGAATGCTACCATCCGGACCATCCGATGACCCGGGGTGAGAGCCGATACTGGAAGATGGAACTGCTGCGTTGTATATCCGAAGATATGAAACTCGTAACCGGCTGTGAGACGGGGCACGATGCGGCTGTTCCGTATGTTCATTATTTCGAGGGTATGCTTAGTCTCGGCCCCTATCGAATTCCGGATGCCGGTCGAAATATGAGGAAAATATGGGACGAGGTACCGGAGCGCGTGGCCAAATTCCAGGTAGGGCATAAGTACCGGCTGCCGCTATGGGAGCTTGTCTATCACGATTGTGTTGTCTCGCAGTGGTACTGGGGTGACTATAATAATAAACTGCCTGCTATCTGGAACAAGCGGGACCTGTTTAATATCCTTTACGGCACGCCGCCGATGTTCATGTTCACCCGGCAGGTATGGAGCAAATACAAAGACCGATTTGTCCAGAGCTATAAAGATGTATGTAATGTTGCCCGCGCGGTAGGTTACGCTGAGATGACAGATCATCGCTTTCTTACGCCGGACAGAAACGTTCAGCAAACGAGCTTTGCAAACGGCACTACTATAACGGTCAATTTTGGAAGCGAATTATACCCTTTGCCCAACGGCGAAAAGCTCAAACCGATGGGCTACCATCTAATGGCTGAAAAATAACATTTGAAGCAAGCTTAAAATTAATTGTCGTATTTAAGCTCGCCCCCTTTTAAGCGTTTGAGTTGTTTGAACCTCCTGGGCTGTTCGAAATCGGGCACTTCGGCAAGCGTCTTTTCGTAGATGGCTTTAATGCGTTTGACAACATCGGGATATTTTTTGCTTACATCGTGCTGCTCAGCCGGATCGGCTTCGAGGTCGAACAGCATTAAATTTTTCGCCTTGTCACCACCAATCACGCCAGGATAATCTTTTGGTTGTGACTGTTCGTATGGAGCAATGATAGTTACGCCGTCCGGCCCCCTCCGGTCCACCCAGTCATCTACGAGCTTCGGTAAGCCGCCCGGCGAACGGACGTGAAGTTTCCATTTACCGCTGCGGATTGTTGCGAGATTCGGGCCCTTCATCCCGAACAGCATCTCATGGGGACTCTTAGCCTTTGCCGAAGTCAGTAACGGCCAAATGTCCCTGCCGTCGATAACGCGGTCTTTCGGTATATCGACTCCGGCGGCATTGAGGATAGTCGGAAATATGTCAATAGAGCCGGCTGGAGAGTTATTGACAAGGCCGGCGGGAATCTTACCCGGCCAGCGGGCAATCATCGGCACACGAAGACCGCCATCCCATGTACGAGCTTTCATGCCGCGAAGACCGCCCGTGCTGCCCCCATAGTAGGGGCCGTTGTCTGAGGTGAAAATGACGAACGTATTGTCGTCAATCCCTAATTGTTTGAGCTTGTCAAATATCTGACCGACTGAGAAGTCCAGCTCACGAATGACATCGGCGTAGAGGTCGTCCGGCGTTTCCGGCGTGTAGAAATCCTCCGAAGCTGCAAGCGGTTTGTGCGGCATCGCGTGGGGCAGGTATAAGAAAAAGGGACTATTGCGATTGAAACTGCGATCGATAAAATCAAGAGCACGCTGTGTATAGCGTTTAGTCAGCGTTGCCTGTATGACGGGATACTCAACGACCTTTTCATTTTCGACAAGCTGCACCGGCCGCATATCGTTCGAGTATAAGATTCCATAGTACTCATCGAAGCCCTGTCGTCGTGGAAGATACTTAAACGTATGACCCAGATGCCACTTGCCGATACAAATGCTGGCATAACCGGCCTCCTTGAGCGCTTCGGCGATAGTAATCTCAGAGTCCGGTAGCCCGACACTGTTGATGCCGGAATCGGGTGCAGGATTAAACACGACACCATTACGGAACGGATACCGACCGGTCAGAATCGTTGCCCGAGAAGGAGCACAATAAGGCGTGGGCACATAGTAGCTGGTCAACTTGGCGCCCTCGGCGGCCATTTGTTCCAGATTAGGCGTTTCGAACGGCGATTTTGTAAAGCCGAAACCGCTGATATCTCCATAGCCTAAATCATCAGCGAAGATGAGTATAAAATTCGGCTTCTTAGCAGTATTGGCCAAGCCTGCCGAGCCGGGCATCATCATCGCTGCAATACCACCACTCATCAGTCCTAAGAAATCACGACGGCTTAAATTTTTGTCCATGATGAAACTCCTCTACTATATAAATTAGATTGCAAGGATATATTTATTTTACCGATTTTGTTGCCATTCGTAAATTGACGGCACCTTTGGTTTTGGTCTTTGGGCATCGCCGAGTGGAAATGCTTTGTTGTCTTCGAATACTGTCGGCTTGGCTTTACCTGCTGTCAAACGTCCATTGCCGCCGTATAACCTGTTCCCTATTATCTCGACCCCTAAACAGTCGGACGTAGCGAGCAATACCATCGGCGATTTGCCGTCCTTGAGGATGAAGACATTGTCCTTAATAATATGGTCGAAACTTGCTGTTTGGGCTGACACGCCCGGGCCGCTATCGGCGATGAAACGGTTGTAGAGAACCAGCCAGTTTTCATTCATGCCACCCATCCAAAGGCCCGCTCTCGGAGAGCTGACATCGCAATTGTACACTACGTTTCTCGGGCCGTTCGGACCATGTGCCGTATCTTTAGGCGGTGACGCCCACATTCCATAACCATAGCCCCCATGGCCCCGGACAGACTCGATTACACACTGTTCGATAAGGTTTTCATTCGTCCAGCCTGCGTGCCATTGGCCGTCGCTCTCGTGGAATACGCTTTTGCGAATCACACAGCCGCTGGCGGCCCACTGAAAAAGGGGCGCATGCCGCATCTTGAATGTCTCGACGTTTTCTATCAGACAATCCCAGCATCGGTCCCAGCCTGTATAGGCCGTACCGCCGCCACCCTTGAACCAGGCATCGTCGAAAACGCAGTCACGGATTTCGCACCATTTGGCCCTCGAGCCATACACGGGAAAGCGGCCGCACTTTTTCACAGTTACGTCTTTTGCCCAGCAGTTCCATCCGTGATAAAAGACCACAGTGCTTATCCAGAGGTTTTCTGTCTGTTCTATGCGCAGGGATTCAATTCCGCACCATTGTATTGGTATCACTTTCTGTACATAAGAGCCGTCGATAATGGGAAACTCTATTCGCAGAGGTTGATTGATAGTGACAGTTTTGTTTTTTATATCGCTGATGACTACCTCATATTGACGATATGATCCCCACTTGCAGGCGTTTTGAGTCAGCTTTTTCCATCGCTCTGTTGCGGGCCCGTCAATAAAAATACAGTCGCCAACCCTAAGTCCGTTGGTGCTCTCCAACTCCAGCTTCATATCGCCCCGTTTGCCGTCTTTGGCCAGCTTCAATTTTCTGCCGGCCGTCCCTCTGCCAGCAAAAGTAATAGCAGCTCGCGTATCGTCAACAAGCCCGGCGTCATTAAATTTCGAATCAAGGATGATTGAGATTTCTCCCGTACACTTTGTTCCGTCTTTGTATTCTGCGATACCTTTTAACACATGCTTGCCATCCGAAATTTTACCGATAGCGTTGCGTCCATACACGGTAAAGGCGAATGTATTTCCCGAGTGTTGACTTGGACTCAATTGGCCAATAAGTATATCGTCAACCATTATCGTCTTTTTCATCAAACCGGCAGGTTTACTGTGCATTTCAATCCGGGTATTCCTGCCGACCTTGCCGCCTTCAGACGGATTGTAAAAGGCCACGCCGTTATCTGGAATCGAATATCGAAAGATCAAATTGGTCTTTCCGGAACCTTTGCCTCTGATGACCACGTTGTCGTGGCGTACTG
>DAOUVA010000309.1 GCA_030667885.1 Phycisphaerae bacterium | reverse complement strand
GTTATCAATTACATTCAGTTTAGAATAATTGATACCAATTGGGAAATACAATCATTGAATCTTAAAAAAGAATTTGGACAGAATCTTGACGATGAGCAACTCTTATCGAAGATTCGCCAATTGGATTTGGAATTCAGACAACATCGAATGCGAAGGTTGGATTTTTCTCGCAAAGGCGGCTATTTGCTTTTAGGCAGTGTAGTGATAATGTTAATAGCCATCAAATCCGCCGATACTTTCAAAAAGAAATTACCGGCGCCGCAGGTCCTCAGTAACAAAGATAACGAGCAGCTCATCCAGGCAAAGTTTGCCCGGTGGGCTGTAACGGTTGGTTTGGCGGTGCTTGGTTTAGGTGCTTTCATACTCGCAATGGGCAATGATATTGATTTTGGCGGAACTAAGGGAGTAGTCATCGCTTCATATCCTTCTTTCGAGCAGGTCAGTCAGAATTGGCCGAGTTTTCGTGGGCCTGAGGGTCTCGGAATTGTTGATTTTAACGATATACCGGATAGCTGGAATGGTAAAAGCGGTGATGGGATTCTCTGGAAAACCAAGATACCTCTTCATGGCAATAATTCACCGGTTGTCTGGGAAGATCGTATTTTTCTGTCCGGAGGCGACCCGAATGAACTTAAGGTATTCTGCTATGATGCGGTTTCAGGTAAACTTCTTTGGACGGGAGAGATTGAAAGCCCGCATTTAAAAAATAAGGAAGAACCATTCGAAGTCATGGAGGATACAGGTTTTGCGGCTCCAACTCTTGTGACAGACGGTCGAAGGGTCTATGCCATCTTTGTGACCGGGGACATTGGCTCTTTTGATTTTAACGGCAAAAGCGTCTGGAAAAGAAGTCTGGGAATACCCGATAGTTCATACGGCTACGCCTCTTCTCTTGCAATATATCGAAATCTGGTTTTGATTCAATTTGACCAGGGAGGCCCTGAGGACGGAATATCCAGAATGATGGCTTTGGATGGAGTCACGGGTCAGACTGTCTGGGAGACAAAACGGCCGGTCCCGAATTCGTGGTCTTCACCAATAGTAACCAAAATAGGTGAGCAGTTTCAGTTGATAACTTGCGCTGACCCCTGGGTTATTGCATACGACCCGGCCAAAGGCACAGAACTCTGGCGAGTTAACTGTCTATATGGCGACGTTGCACCATCGCCGATTTATGCAAACGGATTGGTATTTGTCGTAGAGCCGGACGCAAGGATAATCGCAATCCGTGCGGATGGACAAGGTGATGTCACTGAAACCCATATTGCATGGGACAACGATGAATGGGGTCCGAGTATGTGCTCTCCTCTCAGCAATGGGGAATTAGTATTTTTGCTGGCGAGCGAGGGTTTACTTGGATGTTATAAGTCCCTGGACGGTACAAAGTTATATGAGCAAGACTTGAGAGAGAATTTCACGGCTTCACCAAGCCTGGTTGAGGATAAGCTGTATCTTCTGACCGAGGAAGGTGTAATGTTAATCATCCAGGCCGGGCCCGAATATAAGGAATTGACCAAATGTGAACTGGGCGAGAAATGTTATGCGACACCGGCTTTTGCAGATGGTCGTATCTATATCAGGGGTCTGGAGCATCTGTACTGCATTGGAAATAATACTTCCGAATAAGACTTTATGAGTGAATTGGATTTGACATTTGTGGACAGGGCCGTTGAGAAAATCGGTACCGAAAAAGAAAAAGTGCTTGAACTCCTGCAGGCTGTCCAGGGGCACTTTGGCTATTTGCCCGAAGAAGCTCTGGAACGGGTCTGTGACTTGACGCAGATTACTCCTGCTTCGATTACAGGTGTTTCGACCTTCTATAACCAGTTTCGACATCGTCCCGCCGGTCGTCATACAATTCGAGTTTGCATCGGCACCGCGTGTCACGTCAAGGGCGGCGAACAGATATATGACGCTTTTAAAAGACATCTTGTTATCCCGGAGCAAGAGGATACCGACCGGCAGAAGTTGTTTACTGTTGAGAAAGTTGCTTGTTTGGGATGTTGCATGCTCGCGCCGGCAGTACAGATTGATGATATCACATACGGACACCTTACCAGTGGAAAAATTCCGTCTGTCCTGAGGGATTTTCTCGAACAGCAAAAGGCCGGCATTTGGCAAGCGGAAAAACAAGCAACAGATACCAAAGACTTTGGTGAAATCCGGATTTGTCTGGATTCGAGTTGCGTGGCCAGCGGCAGCGCCAAGGTGTATGAGGTTTTACAAAAGGCTGTTCAAGAAATAGGTGCTCAGGCCGTAGTCAAGAGCGTCGGTTGTCCAGGGATGTCATATCTGGCGCCGCTTGTCGAAGTGGTTGTGGCTGACGGGACTTCATTTCGATATGCAAATGTTCAGCCGGTCGATGCCAAAGCCATTGTTTTAAGGCATTTTAAGCCGAAACAAATGGGATGGAAAATCAAAAATGCAGTTTCTATAATGCTCGATAAGATACTCACTGACGAGGCATGGGAGCCGGTTACACGCTATTCAATAGATGTGCGTGATCGAGCGATGGCGGGTTTTCTGGACAAACAATTACATATCGCTACCGAACACTACGGGGACATTGACCCGGTTGACCTTGATGAATATATTCGCAATGACGGGTTCAAGGCGCTGAAAAGGTGTCTAAAGCAGATGGACCCTAAGGAAGTTATCACGGAGATTGAACGCAGCAGACTTCGCGGAAGGGGAGGCGCAGGTTACTCTACACATCTTAAATGGTCTGCCGTTTATGATAACAGTTCTAAAAAGAAATACGTTATTTGCAATGGTGACGAGGGTGACCCCGGCGCTTTTATGGACAGGATGTTGATGGAGTCGTATCCTTACCGTATTATCGAAGGCATTGCAATAGCGGCATATTCGGTCGGGGCCGACGAGGCATATTTGTACATTCGTGCCGAGTACCCACTTGCGATCAGGAGAATGAGGCAGGCCATAGACAATTGCCTGCAGCGAAGTTTTCTTGGCGACGATATTATGAGGGATCCCGCTTTGCGGGAACCCAAAAGTGGATTTTCGCTGCATCTGAAAATAATTGCTGGTGCCGGTGCATTTGTTTGCGGTGAAGAGACCGCACTTATAGCCAGCATAGAAGGCCGGCGGGGTATGCCCAGACTGCGGCCACCATATCCGGTGGAACATGGGCTTTGGGGTAAGCCAACACTTATTAATAATGTCGAAACCTATGCCATGGTACCGTGGATTATACGCAATGACGCTCAAGCATTCGCCAGAATGGGCACAAGTAGCAGTAAGGGAACAAAGGTTTTTGCGCTGGCAGGAAAGATCATGCGAGGAGGTCTTATTGAAGTGCCGATGGGCGTTTCTATACACCAGATTATCGAAGATATAGGCGGAGGAATTGTAGATCAGTTAAGGCTAAAAGCAGTCCAGATTGGTGGGCCTTCCGGCGGATGCGTGCCGGTCGAACTCACGCATAGTCCTGTTGATTTTGAAGCGCTCAACGAAGTTGGAGCGATGATGGGTTCCGGTGGTATCGTGGCACTGGATGAAACCGATTGTATGGTGGATATCGCACGGTATTTTCTGGAATTTACACAAAATCAATCATGTGGTAAATGTACTTTCTGTAGAATAGGTACTCGCCGTATGCTGGATATTCTCGAGCGGTTGTGTGGAGGGCAGGGCAAAAAGACTGATATAGATGAGCTGGAAACTTTGGCTCAAATGATTCAGAAAACAAGTCTGTGCGGGCTTGGTAAAACAGCACCGAATCCGGTTCTTTCGACAATCAAATATTTCCGCGATGAATATGAAGCTCATATCGATAAACGCTGCCCCGCAGGGAAGTGCACAGCTCTTATTACGTATTCGGTAACAGATGATTGTATCGGTTGCAGTTTGTGCGCACAGCACTGCCCGGTCGATGCCATTGAAATGAAGCCCTATGAGAAACACGAAATCGATTCCGAGAAGTGTATTCGCTGCGGTACATGTAAAAATGTGTGCTCGGTTGACGCTATTAAGGTTCAGTAAACAATGCCGAAATTGTTCATAGATAACCGTGAAGTTGAAGTTAATAAAGGTGCTACGATTCTCGATGCAGCCGGGAAGCTTGGTATTGAAATTCCGACAATTTGTTTCCTGAAAGATTATAAGCCTTCTACCAGTTGCATGGTGTGTGTGGTCAAAGTCGAAGGTGTGGCATCTCTTGTGCCGGCCTGCGGAACTGTTGCTGCCGAAGGTATGCGTGTCGAAAGCAGTTCTGAGCTGGTTTATCAGGCAAGAAAAGCTGCTTTGGAATTGCTCTTGAGCGACCATTTGGGTGATTGTCTCGGGCCCTGCCAGGTGATATGCCCTGCGGGCATGAATATTCCGTTGATGATTCGCCAGATTGCAGCCGGTAATTTGCGTGATGCAATTGAAACCGTTAAGAGGGATATCGCATTGCCTGCGGTGTTGGGACGGATTTGTCCGAAGCCTTGTGAGCGAGGATGCAGGCGGGGGGTATATGACGAGCCTGTTTCCATTTGCCTTTTGAAACGCTATGTTGCCGACGTTGACTTGCAGTCTGCAAAGCCATATATGCCATCGTGCAAATCCACAAATGGTAAACGCGTAGCTATCGTTGGGGCCGGACCTGCCGGGTTGGCTGGGGCATATTATCTCCAACAAGCAGGATTCTCTTGTACTGTTTTTGACGAGCAGGAGAAGCCCGGAGGAATGCTGCAATACGGAGTTCCTGAACAAGAGCTTGAGAGAGATGTTCTGGATAAAGAGATTGATTTGATCGAGAAGCTGAATGTGAAATTTAAGAATGGCATTCGTATAGGTACTGATTTGTCGATGGATGATTTGCGCAAAGATTTTGACGCTGTTTTTGTTGCGATTGGTCAGGTAAAAGCAAATGATGCGGAATTGTTTGGCCTTGAGGAGGGCGGCAAAGGCATAAAAATAGACGGTAAAACTTACCAGACAAATGTGCCGGGTGTATTTGCAGGGGGAGATGCGGTTCATAAGCGGAAGCTGACGGTACGGGCAGTGGCGGACGGTAAAGAAGCGGCGGTTTCGATCGGTCAGTATTTGTCCGGCCAAACGGTGACTGGGGCGGTTAAGGAATTTAATACTCGTATTGGTAAGCTTCAAAACGGAGAGATGGAAAAATTCCTTATCAGTTGCGACAAAGCAGGGCGGTTGGAACCTGCGGAGAAAGATGGGGCATTCACTGATAATGAGGCATCCAAAGAAGCAATTCGTTGTCTGCATTGTGATTGCCGAAAGGCAGATGTATGTAAATTGAAGCAATATTCCCAGGGCTATGAAGCCAAAGCAAACCGTTATAAAAATCAGCGCCGCATCTTTACTCAAGAGCTTCAACATCCGGATATAATTTATGAGGCCGGTAAGTGTATAGATTGTGGTCTTTGCGTAGAAACTGCTGCCAGGGCAGGTGAAGAGCTTGGACTGACCTTTGTAGGGCGGGGTTTTGATGTTCGGGTAGCTGTACCTTTTGACCGTTCCATAGCTCAAGCTCTTAAACATTCCGGACAACAGTGTGTAAATACATGCCCGACAGGAGCGTTGGCATTTAAGAAATAATGGGACCTCCAAAATATTGTCATAATTGGCTTCGATTGGGTTTGTATTGGCTTTAATTGGGTTTGTTTTTGGCTTTATTGGGTTTGAATTGGGTTTGTTTTTTGGCCCCTGTGAGCGGGACAAAATCTTGTAATTTGTTGTCATGTCTAAGGTTATGTTCATTTTGTCATTTCCAAAATTGGCTTTGTTTTGCATAAAAGGGTGTAACTGGAAATATGTTATAATTGAAAGAGTGCCTAAAGTGCCTAAAATGCCTAAGGTGAGCTAAAGTTGGATTCTCGATGCCCATGATTTAGATTACTGATTCCATATCTCAGATTTCAGGTTTCATATTTCATATTGTCGGCTTAGGCCCCCTGTTATAGGC
>DAOUVA010000137.1 GCA_030667885.1 Phycisphaerae bacterium | reverse complement strand
GGTATTGAAGAGGAACTAAGTTTTTTGTTTTAGATGCTCACTAATGAAAATCGGAATCAAGTCCTAATTCCGTGCTGCGAGAACAGCTATTAATACCGAATACGAACAGGGCCGGCGATAAATAAGAGAATGGGAATATGAAGGTGGAATTATTAGGACAGATACTATTAAGGCAAACCTCACTTGCAGAGCAGCAATTAGCCGATGCTCTACTGCTGCAAACTAATGAAAAACAAGGCCAGAGAATCGGTCGAATACTAATCAGGGCCGGCCATGTCACTGAGATTGAGGTTCTCAAAGCCCTGGCTCAACAATGGGGGCTTTCTTATTTAGATAATATACCACAGAGAAAACTCAACAAAGACTTAGTTGCGAATTTGCCGATTGAATTCTTAAAAAAACACAAGATTCTCCCGTTTAACGGGGTCCAGGAAACGGTTAGTATTGCTGTGAGCGATCCGCTTGATGTAATGGCATTTGATGCCGTCGTTAAAATGCTCGGCGTTCGCTGCAAGAGGATTATTTGTGCGTCTTCTGTGATTGAAGACAGACTTAGCCACTATTATTATCAAAGTGAAGGCTCTGCCACAGAGGCATTAACCGAACTGGACGACAGCATGGACTTTACCGGTTTGGCTTCGGGGTCCGCCTCAGAAGACCTTTTGGACCTGGCGAACAGGGCGCCGGTTGTTAAATTGGTTAATACTATATTTTTTCAGGCAGTACAGGCCCGGGCGAGTGACATACATATTGAGCCGTATGAGGATGAGGTGACTGTTCGTTTTCGAATAGACGGTGTGCTTCATAACAAATTTGCTCTTCCGAAGCAGTATGTTGCTGCGTTGGTATCACGCCTGAAAATTATGGCAAATTTAAACATTGCCGAACGAAGGCTTCCGCAGGATGGGCGAAGCAGAATTAAAATAAGTGAAAATGAAATAGACATCCGGGTCTCAACCGTTCCCAGTTCTGATGGCGAACGCGTTGTTCTTCGACTTTTGGACAAGAGCGGGGCACGGTTCGGCCTCGGCCAGTTGGGTTTTACTGCGGACACAGAAAAGGAATTTCACCGACTTATTCATATACCTCACGGGATAATTCTTTTAACAGGGCCTACCGGCAGCGGTAAAACAACAACGCTTTACAGTGTTCTTGGTGAACTGAACACGGAAGTTCGGAACATTATGACGGTTGAGGACCCGATAGAATACAAGCTTGCCGGGATTGGTCAGATGCAAATACATCCAAAGATAGGCCTGACTTTCGCAAATTACCTGCGGCATATTCTCAGGCAGGACCCGGACGTAATTATGATTGGAGAAATCCGTGATCTTGAAACCGCCCAAATCGCTATCCAGGCAGCTTTAACAGGACATCTGGTTTTAAGTACGCTCCACACAAATGACTCTGCGAGTGCTATAACCCGTTTGATTGATATGGGGATTGAGCCTTACCTGGTTTGTTCTTCGGTTATAGGGATAATGGCACAAAGGCTGGTAAGGATTATCTGTCCCCAGTGCAAGGCCCCCTACACGCCAAGTGAAGAAGAGCTGGGAGTATTTGATGCCCAATTACAGCATCGTAAAGAAAATCTATATCAAGGCAAAGGATGTCCGAATTGTATCGGTACCGGATATATGGGGCGAGAGGGAATATTCGAATTGATGACGATTGACGATGAGATAAGAGAATCGATTATGGCGAATGCCAGTTCAAATCTGATAAAACAGATAGCAATAAAAAAAGGTATGTTTACGTTGCGTCAAGATGGTCTAAGAAAAGCCTTTGCAGGTGAAACGACTATTGAAGAAGTTCTACGTGTGGCACAGGATGCGGCAGTATGATTTATTAAGGAATGATAATACATGCCTCTATTTAAATATATAGAGTTAAACAGCACAGGCCAAAAGAAACGTGGAACGATCGATGCGGCTTCAATTGCAGAGGCAAGAAGGACACTTCGTGCGGCCAAAGTGCATCTTCTGGAAATCACAAGTGCGCAGAAAGATATTCATCGCCAGCTCGGCGCCGGAACAAGGACTATCAGCTTTCGCAGGATAAAACAAAAAGATGTCTCGGTTGCCATAAGACAACTTGCGACCTTGCTGCATGCGGGGATTCCGCTTGTGCCCGCCTTGTCCGCTTTAGTTGAGCAGCTATCGACTCAGCCTTTGGAAAAAATCTTTGCGCCGATACGTGACAGGGTTAATGAAGGTATTCCGCTGGCAAAAGCGATGGCTGAATACCCGGGTGTTTTCTCGGAAGTCTTCGTCAGTATGATAAGGGCCGGGGAGGCTACAGGTACTCTGGAAAATGTCCTGCTGCGATTGGCTGAAATAGCGGAAAGACGCACTAATCTTTCTAATAAGGTAAAAGCTGCTATGGCTTATCCGGCATTTATGGCAATCGTGGGTCTAAGTGTCATAGCGTTTATATTTACATATGTAATTCCCAGTATTACAAAACTGTTTCTTGAGATGAATCGTCAGCTTCCCTGGCCGACTGTTATGTTAATGAGAATCAGTAATTTTATTCAGAATTACTTCTGGTTTTTGATAATTATGCTGATTGTAATTATAATTGCTCCGATATTTTGGTCAAAGACAACAAAAGGCCGAAGAGTTTGGGATCGAATAAAATTGAAATTGCCGCTGTTCGGCAATCTTAATCAGAAGATAGCAATATCCCGGTTTTCACGAACATTAGCGGTACTTTTAGCCAGCGGTCTTTCAATCGTTGAAACACTTGACCTTTCCAGGCAGGTGATAGGTAATACGGTCATTTCCGACGTAGTTGATGAAGCCAAGAATGCGATCAGCCATGGTGCGGGGATCGCCGAATCATTCCGAAGAAGCGGAGTTTTTCCACCTATTGTTATTCATATGATTTCAGCCGGTGAGAAAAGCGGGGGAATCGAAGAAGGGCTTACAAATGTTGCAGATGCTTTTGATAATGATGTTGAGGTAACGGTAAAGGCTCTGACGTCGCTGCTTGAGCCGGCAATGATTGTTGTGTTGGGGATTATTGTCGGATTCATCGTTCTTGCGATTTTAATGCCAATTTTTGATATTAATCGTGCTATTGTTTAGGAGAATACACTAATGAAAGTATTGAAATATTCAGAACGCCGTGTTCAGCTGCCCGGTTTTACCTTGATAGAGTTAATGGTTGTAATAGTCATTCTCGGACTTCTCGCCACAATAATAATGCCAAAGATTCTGGACAGGCCCGAGCAGGCACGAAGATTAAAAGCAAAAGTTCAGATAAGGAATATTCAGTCGGCGCTGGCGCTTTTAAAGACGGACACGGGGCGCTTCCCCACAACTTCGCAAAGTCTGGAAGCTCTCATAAACGATCCCGGCTTGAAAGGATGGAAGCGGGGCGGGTATATAGAAGGAGGCAAGGTCCCTTTAGATCCGTGGGGTAATCCATATATGTATCTTTGTCCCGGCGTGCATGGTGAGGATTATGATATAGAATCATACGGCAAGGACGGAGAAGATGGTGGCTCCGGTGATGATGCAGATATTGAGAGTTGGAACATTGACCAGGAGTAATCACTCATGCAGTGGCGCCAAGGTGGATTTACGCTGGTCGAATTGGCAGTTATTATTTTGATTATAGCCGCCTGTGTAACGGTTGTATTTCCGAAGTTTTCTAATGGTTTGTTGGACCAACAGCGACTTAGAAGCAGTGTCAGCAAAATTGCCAGCATTGCCGAGTATGCACGTCAAAGAGCTGTTTCTACACACTTAACACACGTGCTTCACTTTAATATTGAGCATGGAACATACTGGGTAACGGCCCATACGCCGGATGGCAAGCTGATGCCGATGACTGATGGGCTTAATTTAAAGGGCCGGCTTCCTGAAGACATCCGTTTTTCCGGTATAGATTTTCCCGATATAAGGACCGATTCGTGGGATGTTGTCACAATAGAGTTTAGTCCGCAGGGTTGGATTGAGCCTGCAACAGTTTATGTAGCTTCCTCTAAAGGCAGGAAAATGAGCATTGTTATGCACGAGATGTTGGGTTACGTCGAAACGCTTGAGGTGTTTGAATAAATAGATTGCAAGATGTGGAAGAATAGTAAAGCCAAATTGTCTCTTCGCACAATCAGAGCGTTTACTCTGATAGAAGTGTTGATTGCCCTGGCCATCACGGTAATCGGCCTGGTACCTCTTCTGCATTTACTTACTGCAAGCATTCTTATGACTGATTCGGCATGGAATTTATCTCAGGCAACACTAATAGGGAACGCCAGACTTGCGGAAGTAATTTCTCAGAATGATCTTGAAATCGGTACGGACAAAGGAAGTGTCGAAAGCCGGGAAAAAGAGATTGTTTTCGACTGGCAGTCAGAAGTAACTGAAGCATATATCGAAGAGCTTCAAGAGATAAATCCAACCGACCTGCGTAAGGTGACGGTTACTGTGATGTGGCCTGAAGGCCAAAGCTCAAAAGAGATATCTTTGACGACTTATATTTTCATCGACAAGACTGTGACTAAGAGCGGTGCGATCTGATATGAAAATGCCCGAAAGAACAGCTAAAAGAAAAGCTTTCACCTTATTGGAGATTATCATAGCTCTAAGCATGCTTGTACTGATTTTAGGAAGTGTTTACGGTACTTATTCGGCGGCCACGAGGGCTTTGGCGCATTCTAAACCAAAGCATGCTTTGCAGCAGCAGGCAAAAGTCTTTTTGCAAAGGATAGCGTCGGAAATACGCTGCAGCTATGCCGGTTACCAGGATAAATCTCCACAGCCTGCAACAAACAATATTCGAACTGGCGAAAGAGAACTCCTCAAGCAGGAAGATGCATCTTTATTTGAGGGCGGAGAAGTTTCATCCGGGCGGAGTTTTTTACAATTCGTAACCTCAGCAGTGGCCTCAAAGCGAGAGCATAGCCTTGGAGGTCTTGCTATAGTCGAATATATGTTGGATAGTTCAACGAATACTTTATCGAGAAGTAAACGAAGATATGTAGGTGGATTCGAGGTCGATAAGGATAATTACAATTGGCTTGTTGTTCTTGAGAACGTACAGGCGATTTCGGTTGAGTATTTCGACGGCGACGAATGGCTCAAGGAATGGAATTCGAATGATATGGAAGGATTGTTACCTCAAGCTGTCGGTATATCACTTGTTATGCAATCTGAGGATGTTGGGCCTTTGTCGTTTGTATCTACAGTTAAGATAGTTTGCAAGGCAAATAAATTAGGCGGTGTTACCGTTCAAAAGACCACGGAAAGCGATAAAATGTTACAAAGTATCGGTAATAATCAAAAAACAAATGATTAAAATATTAAGAAAAAATAAAGACAGAGGTTTTGTTTTAATTGCGGTTCTGTTGATAATATCCGTCCTGGTAACGATTATCCTGGAATTCAATTATGAATCACGGATGAAACTTCATCTTTCTGATAACTTTCATAATGCTTCTAAGGCCTTAAATTATGCCGAAGCCGGTATTTCTATTGCAATGGCGAGCCTGAAACAAAATGAAAATATACTCTCTGATGAAAGATTCATCACTCTCTTTTCAGGAGAAGTTCAAGTCCCGGTTGAAAGCGGTTATTGCACCATACTGATTAACGATGAAAGCGGCAAAATTAATGTAAATGCGATTAAGACATCTGAAGGTGAAATTGTACGGTACAGAGTTGACCAAATACTGAAACTAATTGACCTTTTGAATTATCAATTTCAGGAACAATCTCCTGTTAGCTACAGCTTAATTCCCGCCATAATCGATTGGGTTGATTATGACGATGAAGTGACATTTCTGCCCTTCATAAAAAGAGAAAACGAAGGTGCTGAAAGTAATTATTACACGGACCTTATTGAGCCGTATAAATGTAAAAATGCTCCTTTTGAAACACTGAATGAACTGTTACTTGTAAAAGGGATGACCCCGGTAATATTCCATGGACGGGCCGGTGATAAAACTCAGAATATAGAACCTGTAGATGGAATTCAGCAATATTTAACCATTTACGGCGATGGTAAGATAAATATTAATGAAGCTTCGCCGATGGTTATTCTGAGTTTGTCGGAAAAGATGAGTCCCCCCCTGGCGCAGAGTATTGTTGAACAACGGAAGATCAAACGGTTTGTAAGTGTGGGACAACTGAAAAATGTACATGGTATGACACCCCAGGTGTATGAGTCTGTCCGTGAATTAATAACTGTTAAACCCAGGGATCGTTATTATAATGTAACCGTAACCGGCGTGGCCGGCCAGTTTATACGAAAAGTTCAGATTGTGCTTAGAAGTGACAGTGGCACCGCACGAATCGAGACAATTTTACGCAGAGAACTCTAACTGGTGCATGTAAAATGGCAGCAATCTGCAATAACTGTTAAGGTGAAATCCTGTGAAGCGGTCGATAGGGATAGATATTAATAGAGACAAAATCAGCATAGTTCAACTGTGCTTTACGGGAGGTAAATTTTCTCTGGAGCGGGCGAGTGTCCGGGAAATGCATGAAAGCGGTTTATCCGAAGAAAAATCTACGACAGATATCAAGACTTTGATTAACAGCATATTAACCGAAGAGAAATTTGATATGTCGGCTAAGGTCACAGTAACGGCACCGGCTGACAGGGTTTTCTTTCAAAATTTCAGAACGGATCTTTCGGCAAATGAAGATGTACAGCAATTGATAAAATTTGAACTCGAAGATGATTTCCCTATTCCTTTTGACGAACTTGTCGCAGGTATTTGCGGCAGTCGTGAGCTCAAAGGAAATGACAGGGAATATCTCATAGGCGCTATCAACCGCCTGGAACTCCAGGGACGGATTAAAACAGTAAAACAAGCACATCTAAAATGTTCGGCAGTTACGGCCGATGTTTGCGCGCTTTATGCGGTGGCATCACTAAATTATAATCTGATTGATAACACTCCCTCTGTGATTATCCATGCTGATAATTCCCGGATAATCCTGGCAATAAGTGAAAAAGGAAGACTTGTGTGCGTCAGACATTTTGACAGTCAGGATTTGGCTGAGGCTGATGGCGATACACCGTTAACACCGGTACAAGTGTTAAAACGTGAGATTGAAATGACCTTACGGGCGATATTTGCTTCGAATGCTGATAAAAGACTAAAAGTTTTTATAAGTGCAAATAACGAGCTTCTTGACGACTTATCGGCGAGATTACCGGAATCAATGAATTGTGAGGTAGTTGCATTAAATCCTTTTGCAAAGATAGATTGTTCTGAGCAACAGCAACCAAATACCGATATTGTAATTGCTACGGGCTTAGCGCTGATAGGAACTAATGAAATTCCTGATGTCCTAAACTTTCTCGCTATCGATGAATTCAGGTCAGACCAGACGGTGGAAATAAAACGAGGTCTTTATATTGCCGGGGCCTTGCTTCTTGTCATTGGGGCCTTGTTGATTGCAATGCTTTTCTACGAACTTAATAATCTTGAAAACCAGCGAGAGCTTGTAACAAAGCAGATTCGCGAGGTGTTCGTACAGACTCTTCCGGAAGAAAAGAAGATTGTAAACGAGCTTGCGCAAATGAACGAACAATTGGAAACATCACAGGCCCAATACAATGCCCTTGCAGCCGGACTGAGTGACAGAGTATTGCCGCTTAGGATTCTGCAGACTATAAGCGAAAAAATAACACCGGATCAGAATGTTCGTATTAATGATATTTCAATGGCTCCTGAGTCGGTTCGATTGGTAGGTGTTGCTCCTTCCTTCGAGTCTGTGGATAACTTGATGAGTGTTTTGCGCCAGGTGTCCGGATTTAATACGGTTGAAGTACCGAGTATAGATGTCGATCCCCAGGGCAGGGGGGTACGTTTTACGCTTTCCATTACAACGATATTGAAATAGTTAAAACATGAACTTAACACAAAGAGAAAAACAGGCCATTGCTGCCGGAGCAGTCCTTTTTGGATTGATTGTTGCGTTTCAGGTTTTTGTTAGACCTGCAATCGGCCGGGTTAGAACGCTTAGACGTGTAGTGTCTGATAAACAGCAATTATTGGGTGAGTTGCGAGCTAAGAGTGAACAGTACAAAGTTGTCTCGAGAGAATTAGAGAAAATACGGTTGGAGATGGAACGTCAGCCTGAAGAAAGGAAAATCTTGTCTTTTGTCGAACGTATACAAAAAGACAGCGGCCTCATGCAGAAAGTCGTTTATATGAAGCCATCTACCATGACAGTCAAGGATGTATATAAGCAAAAAACTATTGAAATAAAATTACAGAGCATTACCCTGAATCAGTTAATCAAGTTTCTATTGAAGATAGAATCCTCGGAATTAAGCATCGGGATTAGAACGTTAGAAATTAAACTCGGCCTCCGGGATTCGGGCCTGCTTGATACAACAATTCAATTAGTGAGTTTATCATCTATTGGATCTGATTAGCCGAGCTATAGCCTCTGTTATTTCATATATATTGGCGCTGGTCGCCCCTTTTAAGAGTGTGACTGAGAGCAAAGCAGGTAAAGAAGGGTGATATAGATTAAATGGATATAGCAGTATGAATATTTTGGGAATATCGGCCTTCTACCATGACAGTGCTGCCGCATTTGTGTGTGACGGAGAAATTATAGCCGCCGCTCAGGAGGAACGATTTACACGAATCAAGCATGACAGCCAATTCCCGACAAATGCGGTTGAGTATTGCCTTAAAGCCGGTCAGCTCACCGCCGAAGAAATCGATTATGTGGTCTTTTATGAGAAGCCGCTGAGAAAATTTGAAAGACTGCTCGAAACCTATATAGGTTATGCTCCCCGAGGTTTTAAGCAATTTTTTATGGGTATACCGGTATGGCTGCGACAGAAGCTGCATCTGCCCCGGGAGATGGACAAGGCTTTACAGAACAAGTACAAAGGCCGTTATGTGTTCACGGAACACCATGAATCCCATGCCGCAAGTGCCTTTTTCCCCTGTCCCTATGATGAGGCCGCCATTTTGACAATGGATGGAGTTGGCGAATGGGATACGGCCAGCTTTGGCACAGGCAGGGGCAACAAAGTCGAACTGACAGACGTGATGCATTTCCCTCATTCGCTCGGATTGCTTTATTCGGCTTTTACCTACTTCACTGGTTTTCGGGTTAACTCAGGCGAATACAAACTTATGGGCCTGGCGCCGTACGGTGAACCAAAATACTCAGAACTCATATTAGAAAAGCTGATTGACCTCAAAGAAGACGGCTCATTTAGGCTGGACATGTCATACTTTCCCTACTGTCATAAAACCGTTATGACTGATTCAAAGTTTGAAAAGCTCTTTGGTGGCCCGGCTCGAAAGCCCGAATCACCTTTGAAACAGCGGGAAATGGACATTGCAGCCTCCATCCAGGTCGTTACGGAAGAGATTATGCTCCGTGCTGTCAGACATGTGCATAGCAAAACTGGGATG
>DAOUVA010000230.1 GCA_030667885.1 Phycisphaerae bacterium | reverse complement strand
GATTTTATAATTAAAGGTCGTCCTAAAATACAATACATGTTAAGTCACAAGCTCGTTTGTGGTTTATGTGGAACAAACTTGCACCACCATAAAATTATTGGTCAATGCGATGGGAAGAAAAAGGTCTATCAGTATTACACCTGTCGAAATAAATTGGAACCTGAAGGTGCTGACCGATGTAAATTGCCGAACATTCCTCAAAAATGGTTAGAATGGTGGGTTTGGGAACAGCTTACATCACTATTTAAGGATCAGAAACATTTTGAACAAGTCCTCTTCCGTGCTAATGAACAATTCAAAAAGGATAGTATGCAAGCAGATGACGTTGCTACCAAAATAATGCAGATTGATGAGGCCTTAAAAGACATTGCTACTAAAATCGAAAATGTTATTGACTTCATAGCAGCAGGAGATATTACCAAAGGTGCTGCTACCAAGAAAATTACAAAACTCCAAAAACAAAATACTAAGCTCAGCGAAGAGAGAAAGAAATTAGATGTAGAACAATCATTGCTACTAAGAGAGGTCTTTATGATGGAGAAAATTAAAGAAACTCGTCTCTGGTGGCTTGAATACTCTGAGAAATTGAAAGAAAAGGACAAACGAAAACTCGTGAATGCTCTTGTTGAACGAATTAACATATCTCCAAGAAAATACTCCAAAGAACAAGCTCAAAAAGACGATGAATATGGGGGCGGTCCAGAGGCTGGACTTGAAGCAAAATTCAATATTGAACTTATCGGACGTATTTCAATTAAAGGGTATAAAAAGAAATGGGAAGAGTAAAAGTTGGGATTATTGGTTCACAGTTTGAAGCGGAAATTCATGCAGAATCGTTTCGGATTATGCCTGAAGAGGCGGAAGTAGTTGCGATTGCATCTCCAACAGAAGGCAACGCCAAAAAGCTGGCGGACAAGTACGGCATAAGCCGGGTATTTACCGACTACAGGCAGATGCTTGCTGAGAAAGATATCGAGATGGTAACGATTGCGGCACCGAATTATTTACACGCGCAGATGACAATTGATATTGCCAGCGCCGGTAAGCATGTAGTTTGTGAAAAGCCTCTATGTATGACACTGGAAGAGGCGGATTTGATGATTGAAACATGCCGGAGCAAGGGTGTATTACTGATGTATGCTGAGGAGCTGTTTTTCACGCCGAAGTATGTGAAAGCCAAGGAAATGGCTGACCAGGGGGCGCTTGGCAAGGTTTATATGGTGAAACAGATGGAGAAGCATTTCGGCCCGCATGCTTCGTGGTTTTGGGATGTCGAAAAATCTGGCGGGGGTGTTTTTATGGATATGGGCTGTCACGGGATAGCTTTTTGCTATTGGTTTCTTGGCCGGCCGGATATTAAGACGGTATATTGCCAGATGGCAACACACGTTCACAGTGACAAGACTAAAGGTGAGGACAATTCCATCTGTATTCTCGAGTTTGCCAACGGCGCAGTTGGTGTGATTGAAGACAGTTGGGCCCGGCGGGGCGGTATGGAGGACCGTATCGAGGTGTATGGAGAAGGCGGAGTTACTTATGCCGATCTGCATATGGGCAATGCATTGCCTACCTACAGCGAATACGGCTATGGCTATGCGGTCGAGAAAGCCCCTACGACCAAGGGATGGACTTATCCGGTCTTCGAGGAATTGTGGAACTATGGTTTTCCGCAGGAAATGCATCATTTTGCCCGATGTGTGCGAGGTAAGGAAGAACCGCAGGCGACTGGAGAGGATGGCCGGTTAGTGCAGGAGGTGCTCTTTGCCGGTTATAAGTCGGCGGCAGCAGGCGGCAAGATTCAATTGCCGTTTAAGGCTGATGGTGTGAAAAGACCGATTGACCTGTGGCTTAAAGGACGGTAACACAGATGGACTTCAAGTAATTCCATAAGAATTAAATGAACGGCAGAGAAAAGAATACGATGCCCAAAAGATGTCTAAAGATCGTTTTAATGGCAATTCTTCTGGCTTTCATTAGCTCATGTTCGAATATGTCCCTTGAGCAGCGGCCGTCTGCATCTGAAGGTTTATCGTACAATTATTTCAAGATTCAGGTAGTGGACAGACAAACCGGACGGGGAGTGCCTTTGGTCGAATTAAGGACTACAAATAACATCCATTACTTTACGGACAGCAATGGAATTGTAGCATTTTATGAACCGGGTTTGATGGACAGGGATGTTTTCTTTTTCGTTGAAAGTCATGGTTATGAATTTCCGAAAGATGGCTTTGGTTTTCATGGAACAAAAATAAAGACAATACGCGGAGGCATCGCAGTTATCAAAATCGACCGGCTCAATATTGCCGAGCGGCTTTATCGAGTCACAGGCCAGGGGATATACCGTGACAGTATTCTTACGGGGCATCCTGTTCCATTACAAAATCCTGTTCTCAACGGGCAGGTCACCGGACAGGATTCGGTATATTCTTGTATCTATCATGATAGACTTTTCTGGTTGTGGGGCGATACAAATCGACCCTCCTATCCCCTTGGCCACTTTGGCACGGCTGGGGCGGTCTCAAATCTTCCGGAGAATGGAGGGCTTGACTCCGCTATAGGTGTTAATCTTGAATATTATGTTGCTAAGAACGGATTTAGCCGGCCGATTTGCCCTTTTAAAGAACCCGGCATGATCTGGCTCGATGGATTATTTACTGTCGAAGATGACGAAGGCCATCAGCGAATGGTAGCCAAATTTGCCCGTATGAAAAGTCTTGGACAAGCTTATGAGCGAGGGCTGGTGGTTTTCAACGATACAACGCAATCTTTTGAGCCGCTTGTCCGTTCCGGTGCCGATTTTTTGCCGTATTCCGATACCGGGCACGCTTTTCGTGTGAGTATTGACGGCAAAGAATACTACTATTTTGGGACACAATTTCCTCTGGCTGTTCGTATGCGTGTCAGGGCCAAGTGGGAAGATATCCTCGATCCGAATAGTTACGAAGTATTGACATCTCTTGGGCCAAAAATATCCAGTGACGAAAATTCACAGCCATTGGACTTAGCTAAGAATGAAAATCCATGTCGGTGGATTCGTGCCGGAGAGCTTATTGACGGCGGGACTTTCACAACGGCTTCGATCATCAAGGCGCTGAAAGAAGAAAAGAAAGATATGCATCTGTACGACATTGAGTCCGGAAAAAGAATAACTCCTCATGGCGGCAGTGTTTATTTCAATGCTTACCGGAACAGATGGATTATGATAACAGTGCAGCAATTCGGTGAGCCATCTTATCTTGGCGAGGTCTGGTATGCCGAAGCCGATAGTCCTGTCGGGCCTTGGGCTTATGCCAGAAAGATTGTAACGCATAATAAATACTCTTTCTACAATCCAAAGCAACATCCCTATTTCGACAAATACGGTGGCCGGGTACTATTTTTCGAAGGTACTTATACGCACACGTTTTCCGGTTCCGCTGAAAATGCAACGCCGCGTTATGACTACAACCAAATCATGTACCGATTGAATCTTGATGATTCCCGTCTTGCTCTGCCGGTTGCAGTCTATCAGGTACGGTACAGGCAAGATCGAAAAAACTATTTGCTGTGTGATGCTGTGGAAAAGGCCGGCGAGTGGGACTTTGTCGAATCGGTACCGTTTTATGCAATCGAACCGGATAAAGCTAATGATGGTCTGATTCCCGTCTATGCTGATACAATCTCCGTCAAGAGCGGGCGGGCAATTTCTTTAAGCTTAAAACGCTCCGGACCAACTGCCAGGCTGCTTTTCTATGCTTTACCTTCAAGTTATCAAAAGAAAGAGAATTCCGGTGTAACAGCCCTATTCGAATATCGTCATGCTGATACCGGACAACGCCTTTATTCTACCGAACAGCAGTTGCAGGAAAGAGATTGGATTTGTAAGAAACAACCCTTGTGTTATGTTTGGAAAGCACCATCAGAGGAGATTATTATTGACAGCAAGGCAAAGCCTGTTTTCAGGCAATAGGAGACAAAGCAATGATAAATAGGATTATTGTGATAAATTGTATGGTTCTCTTAACTGCGATTTCAGCTTCCTGTCAATCTGTAAAGGCAGACCAGGCATGGAAGGCTCAAGGTTCTAACCTCGAAGTGGAATACAGACAAAATACGAAGGCAGTGCCGCAGTACGAAGTGTTTGAGATTTCCTTCAAGCACGAGAATGAATATGTTAATCCTTTCTTCGATGTTAACATCGATGTTATCTTTGCTTCTCCTTCCAAAAAACAGGTGCGCGTTGGTGGATTCTACTACGGTTCTTCGTTAAAACCTTCAATCAATAAGGGAAAAATAAAGACCGAGAAGGGAGAGCGGCAGCAGATAAGTTATGACTTTGATAAGCAGGATATGTGGAAGGCTCGATTTGCTCCCTCGGAACTCGGTAAGTGGAAATACAATTTTGTGTTTAAAGATATTAATGGCCAAAAGGTGTCCAGAAGTGGCGTATTTACCTGTGTGAAAGGGCGAAAACCTAATCCGGGATTTATTAGGCGGCATCCGACAAATCCCTTTCGATTAGTTTTTGATGATGGCAGTTCATATTTCCCCATTGGGCTTCAGGACTGCTGGGGTGACAATTCTGGCAGCGGTTCTGTTTTGGACCAATGTTCAATGGAAGGGCCTTTTCGGACCGACCGGAAAGAGCTGCCGATTTTGCCGTCCGGGCCTCTTTTTGTCAGAGGCCCATCCGAGAATCCGCAGAATGCAGATGTGTATTTCCGGCATTTTTCGAGATGCGGTTTCAACCTTTATCGCTTCTCACAACAGAATTGCTCTTACCAGATTTATGAGGACCTGGACAACTATCTTGTCCAGGAGGGCATTATGACGGATGAATTACTTAGCTGTGCCCGTAAGTACGGCTTTGGTATTTTTTATGGGATTTTCGGCTATAAAAAGGTTTTTAATGATGACCCGTACAATAAAATTGGTATGTCAAAAGTCAAAAGGTTTATAAAGTACAGTGTTGATCGGTGGGGGGCTTATGTGGATTTCTGGCAATTTCTTAACGAGCAGAAGGCCGACGACCGCTGGTATGAAATCATGGTACCTTATATCAAATCGATTGACCCGTATCATCATCCGGTTACTACAAGCTGGGAACGGCCTGAGCTTGACGGAATCGAAATAAATGCCCCGCACTGGTATCAAAGAGAGAACGAGTTCGAATCGGACGCGATTACTGCTTCAAGGGCGAAAAACTGGAAGAAATATAATATGCCGGTTGTTGTCGGTGAGCAGGGCAATCATATTGATAGGCGCAAACCTCAACCACCGGGCGTTGGCGGCGTATGGGATGACCGTTCGGCGCTGCGAATGCGCATTCGAAACTGGACGGCCTTGTTCAATGAGATTATTTTTATTTTCTGGAACACAAGTTACGCAAGAGACGGCCACTTCATGAATATCTGGCTCGGACCGAAGGAGAGGGAATATGTAAGGGCAATGCAGGATTTTGCATATTATCTGGATAAAGATGTTCGTATGGTTGAAGTTAAGGTCTCGCAGCCGGAGGCAGTTCGTGCTTATGGCCTGGCTTCGAAAAAGTGTGCCGGTGTTTATCTGCACCACTTCAGCGATCACACGAAACCGCTCAAAGGTCTTAGAATTACTCTTGATATTCCGGCCGCTGCCAAAGGATACTGGTACTGTCCTGAGAACGCTGCGATTCTCAAAACGGTTGATGTATCGGCGGGAGCCAACAGGCTTGAAGTTCCGGAATTTACTGTGGATATTGCATTTCTTGTTACTCAGGCCGGGCCTCCGGATATTGACAAGGACGGCAGGGCTAACAATCTCGATGCGGACGATGATGGAGATGGGGTGCCTGATAAGGAAGATGCCTTTCCTTTGGAACCTCAGGAGTGGCAGGACAAAGATGGAGATTGGATTGGCGATAATCTTGATGCCGACGATGACGGCGATGGTATTGCCGATGACTGGAATAAAAACGGTATCCCTGATCATGAGGAATTGGATATCGACGGTGACGGAGTGGACAGGGCTAAATCGGTTCCCTGGGATGTTTTTCCGCTGGACCCAAAAGAATGGCGGGACTCTGATGGCGATGGCATAGGTGATAATAGCGACCTCGATGATGACAACGACGGCTATAGCGACCAGGATGAAAGAAAACGCGGAACCAACCCTTTGGATAAATTAAGCTTTCCAAATTAATCTTAGGTTTGAAATAAATGCTCAAAAGGGTATAATAACTGTAATGGTTATTTAGAGAATAATTTAATTAATGGAGGACGACCATGAAATCATGGCTTAATCGTCGAAGGTTTATTAAGAAGTCACTCTTAACTTCCGCCGGAGGTGCGCTATCAATGCAAATGGGCTCAGACAGGATACTTGCACAGGGTACGCCAAAACAGTCTATGAACCGGAACCGACCTACGCCCACGGCTGGTTTACCAAAGGGAAGAATCGGTAAGCTTAGTGTAAGCCGTCTCTTATTAGGAGGCAATCTGCTTACGCACTTTACTCACAGCCGTGACCTGAAATACGTCTATAATCTGACGGCGCATTATAACACCGAGGAGAAAATACATGAAACAATGGCAATCGCCGAAGCTCACGGCATCGATACGCTCGTAATACATACAGCGCCCGGAATCATGAGCACGCTGAAGAAATACCGCCATCAGAAGGGCGGGAAGATGAAATGGATTATATGTCCTACAGCTCCCATCGAGGGGCAATTGGAAGCCTATAGCGAACAGGTTCGCATGCTTGCCGATGAGGGTACCGACGCTATCTATCTCTGGGGTGTCCATGGGGACAGCCTTGTAGCTCAGGGCAAAATTGATATGATTGCAAAGGCTGTGGAAATCGCCAAAGACCAGGGAGTGCCTTCGGGGGTTGGAGCGCACGATCTGAGGGTAATTATGGAGTGCGAGAAGAATCAAATAGACACGGACTTTTATATCAAGACTTTCCACCACCACAACTATCCCACTGCACCGAAGCCGAATGAACTGACGAAAGTAATTGCTGAAGTGCCGGGTTACTGGTGCAACAATC
>DAOUVA010000445.1 GCA_030667885.1 Phycisphaerae bacterium | reverse complement strand
TTATCTAATTTCTTTTCTCCCCATACGAAATTAGCCGGGTCATATACCAGCCGAAGTTTCGGTGAATTAATGGTCTTTACAATATCAACGCAGTTATCTGCTGTGTGACCGTAAATATGAGCTTCATTTTCATGCACCATCGTAACGTTGACATCACTCACAACCTCAACCTTGGCGGCCATTCGTTCCATAACCTCCTCACGATAGTCATCGATATTTTTGCCTTCCGGAGCATAATAGCTGAACATTCGTATGAATGGAGTTTCAAGGAGCATGGCCAACTCCACTGCGTGCTTAAATTTGTCCAGGTGCGGCTCGAAAGGTTCGTCGAGTTTTACCTTGCCTATTGGTGAGCCGATGGCGCTAACCTTCAGGCCGTGGTCCTGTATCATCTTTTTTACTTCATCCAGCTCGTTTTTTGTCAGATCCATTAGGTTTTTCTTATCGACAAAACGAGGTTCGATATAACCTACATGTTCTCCGGCCAGGTATTTGACCTGCTCTAAAAAGCTGTCGGTTACTTCATCCGCGAATGCACTTAATTTCGCCATTTTTAGTTACTCCAAAATTTAAGGATAAAAAAGTTCAAAATTTACTTTTCGAAACTTGCCGCTTTTTCTGGCAGGTCTCTTTTGATTTCATCAAGTCTGTACCCAAAACCATGCCCGCTTATTGTCGATAAATCAACCTGACCGTTACGCCGTCGATACAGCCCCGGGTGTACCACCTCCTCCGGCGCCGAAGCTGCCGGATAGAATTGCATCGCATTAGTCTCGACACCCATGATAGTCCCCGCATGCGCCGCTAAACGAACGTGAGGAATCTGCGCCAGCATCGGATTGGTCAAGTCCTGCACCATAAGGGTCATCCCATGCGCCTTTGCCCAGCACAAACTAAGCAGCGCACCAGTTTGGGTTTTGCAGGTTTTAAGCGCAACTCCGGTCCAGCCTAATTTTCTTCCGAGCCTGACTATTTTCCAGTTGTGGGCGCTTTCGTCCATAAACAACGGCTTTCGCGCCGAGACGCTGTGAACATCAATCTGGTTTTCTTCCAGGTTATATGGAAACGGCTGCTCAACATATAAAAGCTGCTGGTAGATTCGAGGGTACTCTTGCACCAACCTGTCAAGAATATCATTCACATAGGCCGGATCGGTAACAGTGCAGTTAAAATCGCTGGTAAGCCACACAACATTATTTTCGAATGCGATTTTGCCGACCTTAATCAAACGTTCATAGTCCCATGAAGAATCGTTGCCTCTTAGTTTTACCTTCAGACACGTCAGCCCATCCCGCTTTATCCAGTCCGGCAGTAAAACCGGATAGCCGTCGTCCGGCTCCTGTCCTGTGAGTTCGCTGGCATCAAGCATATCTTTACCGCCTATAAGGTGCCATGCAGGTAAAGCCTTCGCAGGGGGGGCAGCGAAAAAATCTTCAGGATATTTGCCCGCAAATGATATATCTGCATTCTCGGCCGGCTCGATGAAATCCGACAGATCAGTATTCATAAATTCGGCATTGTAAGTCGAGTACACATCTCGCTCCAGAATCCGACCGTATGCATCGTGTATGGCAACATCAAAGGCCGAGCTGCAAACCAAAGCCGCCAGATGTGGCATCGCCCCTACCTTTTCACTCCATTTGTTGTTGAGCTGATCGAGAAGGCCGGGCAATATCGATTCAACGAAATCATGACCTAATTCAATCGGATGACCCTGCCGGTCGAATTGTACCCAGGCCTGAGCAAGCATCCGGCAAAAATCTTCCATCACCTCGTTTCTTTCATTATGTCCCAGGCTGCTGCTCGGCCAGGCCCATTCCGCGCTTAATGGAGTTTCCCCCCATCCCTGTGCTCTCTGTCCTTGTTTGTTCGCCACTGTTACGCAAACGCGCACACAGGTAACATGTGTTACCACCTGGGTCCCGAACTTCAAGGGAACTCTTGTTTCCACGGGAATAAAGTACACATCAACAGATACCGGGCTAATATCGGTTTTCATATTTTCCTCATTGCAATTGTCCGATTAGTTTCAATGGTTTACCGATGATTCATTAGAAGATTTATAACTTATGAGCAATTATTGTCAACTCTAACTTTACCGTAATCTCAAACTAACCATTTATTTCAACAAGCCGGTGAGATTATTTTGTAATGATTTCTTTTTGTATGAGGCCTTGCGAAGGGCGAATATTTAGGTTATATTCATTCCTCTGTTGGCCTAAGCCTCTGTATTCGAAAAGGACGTCTTTTTGAGTTGCTTTGTCGGCCTGTAGCTTTATAATCTTGAAAAGACGTTTTGCGGGAGGCTGTACTTTTTAAAGAAAATATATTTATGAGCAGTAAGAACAATATCAAAATAAAGGATTTCATTTCGAGGTATTATTGAAAGGAGCAAATATGAAACTCAACCGAAAATTGAAAATGGGAATGATTGGTGGTGGACCGGGTGCGTTTATCGGTGATGTGCACCGCAAGGCATCTCGTTTGGACGGCGGCATCGAACTGGTGGCTGGAGCATTCGATATTGACCCCAAAAAATCCAAACAAATGGGGCGCGAGCTTCTTCTCGACCGTAAACGTGTGTATGGCACTTACCAGCAAATGATCGAGGGCGAACTCAAGCTGCCCGAGGGCGAAAGAATAGATTTTGTCACGATTACTACACCGAACAACTGGCACTTTCCTATAGCAAGAGATTTTCTAAAGGCTGGCTTCAATGTGATGTGCGAAAAACCAATGACGATTAACGTCAAGGAAGCAAAGGAACTGCAACAGCTCGTCAAGAAGACCCGCAAAGTATTTGGGCTGATGCACAATTACACTGGCTATCCAATGGTCAAATTAGCTCGTGACATGGTACGTAAAGGCGAGTTGGGTAAGATTCGCAAGATAGTAGTGCAGTACCCGCAGGGCTGGCTGGCCACAGCGCTGGAGAAAACAGGTCAGATGCAGGCCGCATGGCGAACCGACCCGAAGCAAAGCGGCGGCGCCGGATCTATGGGTGACATTGGCACACATGCGGAGAATCTTTCCGAGTATATTACGGGCCTGAAGATTACACAACTGTGTGCGGACCTGTCAATTTTTGTCAAAGGGCGTCGTTTGGATGACGATGGCAATGTCCTGCTGCGTTTTAATAATGGCGCAAGGGGTGTTCTCCACGCCAGCCAGGTTTCCATCGGCGAAGAGAACAATCTGGCCATCTGGATTTATGGTGAAGACAAAGGCCTCGAATGGCATCAGGAACATCCCAACTATCTGTATGTAAAATTCCCGAACGCTCCTGAGCAGGTTTGGAAACGGGGCAATCCTTATATCGCTACAAAAAGCGCTGCCGCTGCCCGGGCCACAAGACTGCCCTCCGGCCATCCCGAGGCATTCTTCGAAGCCTTCGCAAACAATTACCTGAATTTTGCCGAAACCGTCCGGGCGAAAATAACCAGATCTAAACCCGATCCCTTGGCACTCGACTTCCCGAACGTTAACGATGGTCTGCGCGGTATGCAGTTCATTGAAACTGTCCTGGCCAGCACCAAGAGCAAACAGAAATGGACCAAATTCAAAAAGTAGTGGTTCCCTTATATTCTTTTCACTGCTTTGTATCTTGAGTTTTACAATTTGAAACCGTGTGGTCTCTAAGCCGCACGGTTTCAAATGTGTTATTTTAGAGGAGATTGCAGTCATGTCCCGGCAAGAAAAAATTAATCGGCGTCGGCTCCTAAAGGATGCAACCGCAGTAGCCGCCGGCGCAATATCATTTCCATATATCGTATCTTCTTCAGCTTTAGGCAAGTCCGGCGGCGTTGCCCCAAGCAATCGCATTGTGATGGGCAG
>DAOUVA010000453.1 GCA_030667885.1 Phycisphaerae bacterium | reverse complement strand
GCGGTCCACATAGTCCCAACGGATATATACAATGCGCCCATCATGCAGCACCGAGGGATGCCACTCACTGGTCTCATGGAACGACAGCATTCGCCGGTGCTTCAAGGTCGGATCGAGCCGATGCAGGGTATGAGCCGGCAAAGGTTCCCATGGATTGTTGCACCGAGTAAAGCCTCCGCGTGCCGACGACATGAACGCCAGACCTCCATCCGGCAAGGGACAGGGATCAAAGTCGTCGTCTGGCCCATGGGTAATCTGCCTGATGTTACTGCCGTCGAGATTCATCGCATAAATATGGAAACATTTGCGCTGCGTAGAATAATAATCTGGCTTCTTTGCAGCCCGCGCTGCAAAGGCAAAATAAATCGTCTTGGCATCATAAGACAGGGCCAACGTTGCATAATTGCCTTGACCTAATAGATTGTTTGTCAGATCTTGATACGCAAACGAATAACCCGGTTGCTCCAGCAAATAGATTCCACCGCCGGAAATATCTTCGTAGTCATAGTAGTAACCAAGATACTCGTGCAGCATCTGGCAAATAAAACGGCGGCGCTTCATAAAAACAATAGGCCTTGAAGCGATAAGGGGATTTTTCAGCGCTATATTACGCGTAACAGAACGAACCCGGCGATACAATGCGAGTCGCGCCTGTTTGTTTAATGAATCCACGGCACCTACCTGGCTTCGTAGTTGCCCGATGGAAGCCGCTTCCGAAGTTATTTCAGGCCCTTCTGGCATTTTACGCAGGTCATCAAGAAGCTGTTCAGCACGTCTATATGCATCACGCACAGCGTCCGGCTCATCTGGCGTCCGGTTTTTCCTGTGCTCCTGAGCAGCCCAGTCGGCCTCGACTATTTCTCGTAAGGCTTCTGCACTGGTGGTATTGTCCTGAGCTTGTAAAGGATTTTGTAGAAGCAATCCTGTTAAAATTAGGATGACACAATAGCTTCGTAGATTCATAATAGTCTCAGACAGCCAAATATGGGACGACTTCTTATATATACTATATTAAATACGCGCCACCTGCTAATAAAGATTGTACAGAACATTTTACACTCTAAGGGTCAAAAATACAAGTTGTTTATTCTGCTATGTGACTTCACACAGAAGGTTATCGACAATGTTCGAACCTCTTTAGAGTAATCTGAGTTTAAGAAGTGCTTATTGTCAACCGCCGGCCGATTAGCTACAATTACTTTAGTCTCTGCGATATATTGGTACTATGTTGAATATGATATGGAGTAGGCGTAATGGGAATGTTCGATAATACAACGAACAGCTCAAAGGTTCAGAATCAAAAGAGGAAAGAAAGCACACTTGCCAAGCTCGACCGAATGAGGAAAACCCTTAATCATCAGGAACCGGACAGGGTTCCTGTCAGCGATTTCTTCTGGGGCCGTTTTATATCACGATGGCGAAAAGATTTGAATCTGCCGGATGATGCCAATCCTTATTACTATTACGACCTGGACTGGATTGTTACCGTACCAAATATGGACCCGTTTATCCGGCCATTTGAGACCCTGAAGGAAAACAACGAGGAAGTTATTTTGAAGACCGGTTTTGGCGCAATTTTGCGGAAGAAATTTTCTGACCCTATGCCTGAGTTTGTCGACTTTGAAACGGACACTATCGAAAAACTTGAAGCTCTCGAATTTGACGACCCTTACGACAAAAGAAGATATTTTAAGGCGGGTGACAATCAAATCGCCGGCGTCGGCGACGGCTTCGAACGAAATTCGCCGCCGTGGATTGAAACCGTCAAGTCCTTATGGCCGGACTTTCCCGTATTCGGCAGTATTATAGAATGCAACGAATGCCTGACCCGCCTTATTGGACCCGAGAACAATATGCTTTGGATAGGAATGCATCCTGAGCGAATGGGCAAGGTTATTAACCGGATTGGACAGTTCTATCTGGAATGTGCAAAGGCTGAAATCGCAGCAGCCGAAAATCTGTTGGATGGCTTTGTCATCTGGGGAGACGTGGCCTATAGGAATGATATGTTTTTCTCGCCCGACTATTGGCGCCAATACTTCAAACCATGGGTCAAGGCAATCGTAGATTACGCTCATGCAAAAGGCCTGATGGTCATCTATCATGGATGCGGAAATATAAACAAAATTCTCGATGACTATATCGAGATAGGTATTGACGCAATGAATCCGCTGGAAGCCAAAGCAGATTTGGATTCTGTGCAGTTACGCCGTAAATACGGCCAAAGGTTAGGCATTTGCGGAAACAGCAATATGAAAATATGGGAAGCCGGGGACAGGGAGCTTATACAAAAGGAGATTTTAAGAAAGCTCAACGCCGCAAAAGGCGGAGGCTATGTTTTCCAGTCCGACCATTCCGTAAGCAGCAATGTCTCAGGTCATACTTATGATTATATCGTCAATCTTGTTCGCCAATTCGGACAATATCCCCTTGATTTGGGCGAGTTCGATGAAGCGATTTGATAATTTCGGGAGGAATAAATGCTAACTCTAAAAACTCATAAAACATTTTGGTTAATATTATGTGCGGTTGTGTTTTGTTCCTGCCCTGGTTTAGCAAAGGAAAAGACAGCTCATAATTTTAATGATATTGAAACTTACAACGTCCTATGGAATAGTCCGAGTAAGGACTCTTCCGGCTCAATGCCGATAGGCAATGGAGACATAGGCTTAAACCTCTGGGTAGAGGAAAACGGAGACCTACTTTTCTATATAAGCAAAACCGACTTATGGAGTGAGAACTGCCGGCTGCTCAAGCTTGGTCGAGTACGCCTGAAACTTTCACCTAATCCATTCGGCAAAGGCGGTCGTTTCTGCCAGACGCTGAAGCTACGCCAGGGAGAGATTGAAATTATCGCTGGTTCACCGGAAAACCAGGTTACATTGCGTGTGTGGGTGGATGCTAATAGGCCGGTCATTTATGTTGAAGCCGACGGTAAGATACCCTTTGACATTCAATGTAATCTTGAAGTTTGGCGCAACGAAACTCGCCGGCTCGAAGGTGATGAGGCCAACAGTGCCCGTGCCCTGACAGGTAACGATGATTATCCGATCATCGTTTATCCGGATGTGGTTCTACCGGCTCAAAACAATCGCATCGTATGGTACCATCGCAACGAGAAGTCCTGTTACCCGGTAACGCTAAAGAACCAGCACCTTGACCGGTTGCTTGCAAAGTATCGTGATCCGCTTCTACACCGCACATTTGGCGGATGTATGAAAGGCGATGGATTAAAAGCCGTTGATAAACATATTCTCAAATCAGCCGAACCGGGTAATCATTTCGTGATTTCGATTTACCCTCTGACAGCGCAGACGAAAACCATCGATACATGGTTGAGTTTGCTGGAAAAACAAATTGCGGCGATTGATGCAGTAAGCCCGAAGACTGCGCATGCGGCACACAGGCAGTGGTGGGAAAGGTTTTGGAAACGGAGCTGGATTTTTATAGATGGCCCAAAAGATGCCGAAGTAGTTACTCGCGGCTATAACCTCCAGCGCTGGATAAATGCTTGCGGCGGCCGCGGCGCTTATCCCATCAAGTTTAACGGTTCGATTTTCACAGTCGATGCCCAGGTGGGCAAGGAGCATCTTGACGGTGATTACCGACGATGGGGTGGAATGTACTGGTGGCAGAATACCCGGCTGCCTTATTGGTCAATGCTGGCGGCGGGGGATTTCGATCTCATGCAGCCCTTGTTTAAGATGTACATAAAGGCGCTTGGTTTCTG
>DAOUVA010000142.1 GCA_030667885.1 Phycisphaerae bacterium | reverse complement strand
ATCTGCGTCGCAACTGGATATACGAATCAATTCTACGAGAATATCCGAGAAATCAAGTCTCCGAACAAAACCATAAGTTTTTGAAACAACATTACGACACAGCCTGATATGTCAGTATTAAGTATCCGGAGGAAATGAAATGTATCAATCATATAATCATTATTTGGAATAAAAAAAGAACTGGCAACACTCTCAAGCTGCTAGCCCTTTGGGTATTCTGCGCGTTTTAATTGTTTCTGAGGTGACCTATATGCTCCTTTATCTTTTCAATATCCATCGTCCTGAGAGATACTCAGGATGATTCTCTGATAGCTGCACAGGCTTGGTGTCCCATCATCCCTCACGATCAGAATGATATGAGCCTTACACGATTTGGAAACATTCGGTATTGTGAATCTCACTCGTGCCAAATCCACGTCACCAAGATGAAAATGACCATCAAAGCTGCCAGGCTCTGGATAATGGAACCACTCATAGGACAATTGATTTCCATCCGGATCGGTTGAGATCGATGCATCCAACACAATGTGATCCCCTGTCCTGACGGAATGATGGAGCTGCCCCTTGATTTTGGCGACGGGTTGGTGGTTGGCCTGGCCGAATGTCTTCACGCACCAGTCCATCCGGGCTTGAAAGTCGCTTTGAAAATCACCGCGCCAACGGTAAACGGTAATTCGTCCGTTTCGGTTGATTGTATCTTTATTCCACTTCCAAGCAGTCGCCGGGGGATTCTTAAGATGATCCTCTGCGTCACGGAACAGTTGGCCCGACTCTCGGAGAAAACGTCCTCCCCAGCCACCGTAGGTTGGGTGGTCAGGATCACCGAGATGGGCAGGTAAGAAATAGAACCAAGAAGGTGTGTCGCCTTCTTTAAGTACTCCGTTTGGATTGGGAGCCGTCCAGGTTCTGGTCGGATAGAGTTCTCCAAGGGGACCGTGATCTTTCTTGATATGCTCGTTTACCCACTCCCGAGAGGTCAGGCTTTCATCACCGCCTAAGTACATACCTCGAAACACAGACGTTCGCTTATCCTTATCCGAGTGACGATTGCTGAGGATGTAAAATAGGCTGGGGAAGTTCTGGTGGATCCATACAAAAAAGTTGTCCTGATCCGCAATGTCATAAACCCTGAGCTTGGCTGTAAAGCAGTCTAACTCTTTTTGAGAACGATCTTCACGCACGCGCCAGAGGGCTTGGGCCAGGTCCGTTTGTCCGCCCCAGATGACAATATTGACCGGTCTATAATCGGCCTTATCCACCACGGAAATGATCCAGTTGGATGCTGCCGTATCATTTCCAAAGCCAACGAACTTTAAGCCCCTATGAGGATTTCCTGATTTGACGCAGGATAGTAATTCCTTGGTTGTGGGATATCCGGGTCTGTGCAACAACAGGTTGTCACGGATTTTGCCATAGGCTTCAACGATCTGCTCAATAAGGTGCGGTTTGACTATAGCTTTGCCAAGCTCACCGGGGGTCCCCGAAGCGGACGCAATCAAACCCTCGATGTCGAACTCATTGGCATAGAGCATCAGACGTATCATTGATTGCTGGTCATCAGGATCGCCCCCAATGTCGGTCATTATGACCAGACGCGGCTTGGCATCTGCATGACTTACGCACAACACGAATACGACGATGATCAAATAGTTCAAGTACTTTTTCAAAAGAATATGTCCCTTGATCACTCTAACGGCCTTGTCCAATCTTCTTGCTTACAGCCCGATGAGTCCGATTGAAACGCTCTCCGGTATGACCGTATATCTCAAGCAGGACTATCAAAGAGGCTCCTACGGCCACCCTAATCTACGTCTCAAGCCGGCTGTTCCGATGATTACCGATACAATCGAATATCATCGAAGTACATCATACCTGCGCCGCCGGCAGTCGGATTATTTCTATCACCAAAGCCAATGGTAATCGTATTGACATTAGTCAGGTTCACGCCCTGGTCTGCAAACCCCTGCAGATCGATAGTCCATTCGGTCCAGGTAGTTGCCTGTGCTGCATTAGGATTATCATTCGTGACAGCCGCATTACCGTTTAGAGCAACATACATCGGCTCTGCGGCGTTAGCCGAATCGCCCCTGAACCAGATAGATAAAGTGCTGACACCATCCTCGGTCCAGTCACGTGGATAAGTCAGCGTAAATGTCGCCTCGGATTTGCCAACAGCGTTGTCATAGGACATCGGCATCGACTGTAAACCACCGTGTACGATGGTCTGCTCTGCAAATGGAGCATTAGCGTGACCAACGATAGAACCGTTTACGGTCGGATTGTCGAATCCGTCCAACCAGGCAAGATATATCCTGTTGCTCCCGGGTTCACCTTCATCAAGGTCGTTGTAGCTCTCCATATCGTCAATGATAAGAGAGTTGGCCGTAGTGAAGCTCCAGAGGATGCCCGGCCACGGACTATCGGCGTTGGGACTATTGACCTCATCAATCCGCCAATAGTAGATGGCGCCAAGATCGAGTTTTCCCGGGTCATAGCTCTCAGCACCAAGGCTCCTGGTACCTTTATACTCCACTGAGCCGGTATCGGCATTTTTCACGGCATCTTTATCAGTGCCGAAATAAATCTCATGAGAAGCAGCAAAAACACTAGCCGACCAGGTGATAATCTGAGTTCGATTCACATCCAAAGCACCATTAGCCGGATTCGGATTTCCGACGGCACCCTCAGTTGTAAAGCTCCAGACATCACCTTTATGCGTCTCGAAAATATCAAACTCATCGACCCGCCAGTAGTAAGTCTTGGCCAGTTTAAGTGTACCGGGGGTATAATCTGTACCTCCCTGCGCTTGACCGCCTGTTGCATTGTTCACATCGTCAAAGTTGTCACCGAAATATACGGTGTGTAATATCGAACCGAAACCTGCCGTCCATCTCAGCTTTGTTTCCGGAAATACTTGCTCGGCGGCATTAGCCGGATTGGGTGCATATGCCGTTTTGGGAGGAATTGAAACGCTCCAGACGGGGCCTTTCCAGGGACTATTCGGCTCGGCGTCATTGACCTCATCAATCCGCCAGTAGTATGTCGCACCGTTAATAAGACCATCCGGATAAGCAAATCCGGGAAAGCCCACAACAATAAACTCCGCGCCCTGATTGCCTTGAAATGCCTCGGCGGCCCCGTCGCGCACTAAGTCATAATTGTCGCTGAAATAAACATCATGCGAGACTGCCTTATCTCCCGGCTTCCAGGAAAGGTTCGCCCAGGTATCAGGGTGTAGCGAGCCGTCCTCCGGGACCGGTAACGAAGCAAAGGATTTATCTCCGAGAGAAGGCGGGACATAATCGCCTTCATAAAATCTTACGCCGTCTATCCAAAATTCAGCAGCTGCAAAACCTATGTGGAATGTGATGCTCGCTGGATTGACGTCCTCAGAAAAAACAGGAGTTGTTATGCTATATTCTGCCCATTCTTCAGTCATAGTAATAATTGCCTCCCCATATCCCGTCCATGGATCTGCTGACAGTTCCGGCTTGAAATTGATATCTAATGTACCTTCCTTGCACTTGAGAAAGGCAGAAAGAGTGTATTTCTTGCCATTCTCAAAAACATATCCTGATTGACCCAGACCAAGATCCCACCAATTTGTTCCTGGCGCGGCAACCGCAATATGTAAACAATAGTTTCCCTCAATAGGATCTTCGGCAACCGCTGCCCCTACCAATTCTTGAACTACTTCCGTAGTAGCGCTACCGTATGTGGTCCACGGCGCCATTACGCCGTCCTCGAAGCCGCCGTTAACAAGCAAATTTTCGACTTCTTGTGCGTAACTTGGGCCAAATACTACGAATCCTACCAAAAATAATGCTGTCAAATGGATTACTCGGGTTCTCATGATACTTCCTCCTGTAAATAAGGTTACGATACAAAACGATGATTCCGCGATTTTGAGGAGCGAAATCCACAAACACCCTCATACGCGGACATAATATTCACCGTTTATCTTTATAACAAATCATATACCTTCTCGTCAAGGACAATCTATGCTTTTTGTCTGATTTTGTGTAACAATTTTCAGCAATTATTGTATCCCCCCCCCCCAATGTCCTTGTGAGCGCAGCCGTTGAGCTTGTCCTCGATGTTAGCTCACTTGCTTGAGAGTTTACCCTCGGTGTGTGCCTACTTGCCTGTGAGTTTACCCAGAGTTTATCCCCGGGAGCTGCTTACCTGACTCATAGCAGGGGAGTGTGTACTTCCTTGCTTTTCTGCCGAGAACCATTGCAAGGAACGAAGTGATGAAGCAATCTCAAACTAAACAATAGTCAATTCCTGGGCCTGCCAGTTAGTTACCCACTCCATGTTGTCCACCCAGCCGAAGTCGCTACCAGAGTCCGTGCCTAACGGCCTGTATATTGCCACCGGTAAAGATATGGAAGCTGGAATATTCTGGTCAGGACTGATTGATAATGTTCGCATCTACAATCGTGTAGTGATACCTTAGAAAATCGAGGCCCTGATACAATAGGCAACTTAGAAAGAAACAAAAGACAGAATAATCACATAACTTCTCTTTTAATAAAGGGCTGATGGCTATAAAACTGGCAACTTGAGAGAGTTGTTAGCTTTTTCTATAGCAGAAAGAATTACTTGATTTCTATGGCACCTTACCTTCAAACTGATTCTTGGCGTTTCTTGCTGCATCCCGTGCTATTTCTGGTAGGGCTGGGTGAATGAAAATCATATCCAACAGATCGTCGAGCGTACCTTCCTTCTTCATCATCGCAATGAAAAGGTGGATCATATCAGAAGCTTCATCACCAAGGATATGTGCACCCAAAATCCTGCGTGTTGGGCACTCCAACAATATCTTAACGAATCCATGCTCGTATCCTCTTGCAAGCCCGGCATTGCTATCTACATAAGAGGCCCTTCCCACAACATAACTCTTATGCTGCTCAACAGCTTGCTGTTCTGTCATCCCAACTCCAGCGATTTCCGGTACACTAAACACTGCATGAGGTACAGGTCCATAATCAATCGGTTCGTCTAATACATCCTGAAGAACCGTTCGAACAAGATAGTCCGCCTCATAGTTCACTGTATGGCGATAGAGATAGTTGCCTATACAATCACCCAATGCGTAAATGTTTTCGATATTTGTGCGTAGGTAGTTGTCTACCCGGATAAAGTTGTCCTGGTTGATCTCTACATCAGTATATCCTAAGCCAAGATCATCAGTGCAAGGCGTGACGCCAGTTGCTACTAACAGGGCATCACCTGTAAAGACTCTCTGTTGACCAGACGTGTCTTTGCAGGTAACGGAGAATGAACCAGCATTATACTCAACTTTTAGGGGAACAAAACCTGTATGTACCGAGTGAACTCTGCTGAAAATATGAGAAAATGCTTTAGCAACTTCCCTGTCCTCTTTCCGCAGGAAACGACTTCGTACAATAAACTCAACGTCCGTTCCTGCAGCAGCATAGGCGCCGCCGAGTTCCACAGCGATATACCCAGCTCCAATCACAAGCAGATGTTCAGGCAGATTTGTACACCGTAAGGCCTCACGGCTCGTCATATAAGGAGTAACCGCAAGACCGGGAATATCAGGTATATGTGGACGTGATCCCGTGGCTATGAATACTTTTTCAGTTGCAAGCTCATCTTCTCCTGCTTTGATAACCAAGTTGGAAATAAATTCAGCATGAACGGGATAAAAATCCAAATTTGGTGTGTTCTCTATCTTGGACCGCTGCTCTGCCGACATGCTATCTACAGTCTCTGATATACGTTTGACAAGAGCCGCAAACTCGACCCTTGGACTCGAATCTGATGTTACATTGATTCGATGTGCCTCCTGGATCAGTCTGGGCAGTTCAGTTGGATAGATTAACATTTTAGAAGGGATGCACCCACAGTTTAGGCAGGTCCCTCCAACTGCACCTTGTTCAATGAATGCTGTTTTGAGTCCCATTGATGCTGCAGGCAACGCAATCTTCATTCCTCCGCCACTGCCAATAACAATAATATCGTAATGTTTCATGCAGTTATCTCTTAAATGCAACAACTCGTATTGCTCGATTACTCCCAAGAAAGCTATGTTTAGATGTTAAGCCGACCCTAATTCTTTAAAGAGGATACCAAATTACACATTCCATGACCAGTTTATCAATAACATTTAACTAAAGAAAAACAGAAGCTTTTTCAACAGCCCCACAGTCACATATTTTTTCAGTTGGCATCAGCCAAAAAACTAACACAACAAAATCGACCACATTCTTTACCAAAATCCCCGATTTCTAACAAAAATAAGAAATGTTAGCTCGCTTGCTTTTCTGTCGGGGGCCGGGGAAGTGCTCCTGACTTGATGCGCAACAGGGGAAGAGCAACTAACTTGGCTTTTAACAGGGGATCGGGGGTCGGGAATCCATCCTAATAATCAATAGTCAATCGGAGGGCTCCCACTACAATCTCGGATAGTCCTGGCCTTCGCGAATCCACCAGATATCTTCTGTACCGTTAGCTTTCTCGTCAAAGAAGTCCCAGCCGGCTTCTCCCCTCGGTCATTTTCTCTGCTCCGCTCATGTGAATTTGCAGCTTCAAATTAATGATAAAGGTCCTTAACCCGCCTTCTTATTCCCTTGAACGTGTTCTTGATACTCTCCCTGGTCAGACCATCGACAAGCCATCCGGTTCCAAAGGGGATATTGCCGGTATCGGTATATACTCGGTAATAGGCCAATACCTGACCGTCATTGTCCGGAAAGTCCTCGATAATCCATTGCCCGTAGGTGTCGACCACCGTTTCCTTGGCCTTGAGCCCGGGCCAGGGAAGCTTCTTCCAGGATATTTGCGTTCTGCCGTCCTCGTTCTTCGAGTGGAACTTCAGGCGATATTTCTTGACGAAGCCAAATGGTAGTCCAAGTTTGTGATCGACTATTGTCCCTTCGTCGGGGGAAATTCTAACCGTTATTTCCTTAACGTCGGGCATGAATTTGGGGTAGCTTGCGTAGTCTGCGAGCACGCCGGACACCTCCTTCAGCGTTCCCGAGATAAGGCCTATTGCCTCATATTCCTGCTTGTTCTTTTCGAGTTTCGCGACCTGGCGAATGACTACCTTACCTTTGGTGATGGACGTCCTGTACGTGTTTAGCAATATGTCCTTGTCAGCCTGGTTTCTCCTCTCCACATAAGTGACATCCATCAGAATATAATCCCCGGACACTTTGACCTTCCTGGCTCGATGAGGATCGAGTTTCTCCAGGGCAGCCCGGTCGTTCAGAGCCAGGCCCTTATCTCCAGCGGCTTCGGCAGCGAGCGACCGATTGAAGTAGAAAACAAATCGGTCCGGGCCGGATCCCCATTTCTTACTTATGCACAATGTGAATTCCCCAATGGCCTTCTCGAATTGGCGGGTCCTGGCCAGTGCCACACCAAGATTGATGTGAGTATAGTAATAATCGGGATCAAGTTCGGCAGATTTGATAAAGGTGAGGATTGCTTTTTCGTAGTTGCCGTCGTAACAGAATTTGTTGCCGCTCAAGTAGAAGTCGTGTGCCGTCTTTAGATTGTTCTGGTCCGCAGAATTTGCATTGCCGAACGCGATGTTCGATAGAAGAAGAAAAGACGATAAGATAAGGATTCGAAGAGCAATCATTCTAACTGGGATTTCCCATTTACACTTCACAGAAACTCTCCTGAACACTTGAATCCTATAATATCAAAATCTCATCGAGATTGCAGCAATTTTCTGGGATAATGCGTTGCCAGCCAGCGGATATCGATATTGTCGAGGTCGCTCAGTCCGGCCATATCAGGATAGCGGCTCCCATCCCGTATTTCATTGGACCAGCGCTGCGTTCGCAGATCTTCCCAGGTCTTTTTCGCCGAATGGCCGTCCGCATACCCAAACATGGTCACATTGTTGTGAAAGACAGCGATGGTATCGATCAAGATGAACTGATACGGATCGAACGCCCACGCATCCATGTTATAGTCCCGATTGTCATTTTCTTCGACAACGATGTAGGTAGAACTGGCATTCTTCAGATCCGTCATCCTGACCAGGCGGTCGGCGCCCGCGGCCGCCCCATACCTGCCGGTCAGTTCGGCAGCCGGTGCGTTCAGATGATAAGGCAGGGAGTAAGTTCGGTAGCCGCCGGTGCCGCCATATCCGGGATAAGTCGGCGCTCTTACGGAACGCTTGTCAGTCGGACAATTCAACAGCTTCGCTTTCTTGTAGTACGGAAACAACGTCCCCGTTTCAATCCCGCGAATTTCCTCCTCAGCAGTAAAGTTGGATGTCTTCGCATCGCCTGACACAAGGTCTCTGGGCGGCCCGACCCAATCATACCGGGGACTGCCGGTAATGCCCGTCATCGGGCCGCACATGATGTAGTCATTGTCTTCGGCATACATTATCCAGGCCAGAACCAACTGCTTTTCATTCATCAGGCAAACGGCAGAACCCGCCTGTTGTTTTGCGACGTTCAATGCCGGCATGAGGATCGCCGTAAGCAGCGCAATAATCGCAATGACCACTAACAGCTCGATCAAGGTAAAAGCGTGTCGTTTGGAATTCATTACTTACCTCCTTTTACCTATGATTCCCCATAAACACTTCACTGAAGCACTCTCGTATGCTTATCATCATTATAACACACTCAATCGTAATAAAATAAATAAAAAAATCCCCTGCGATACGGAGAGAGAAAGGAAAAAGCATCCATCCGCTTTTAATGTAGGTCATTGCGACCGAGCGAAGCAGAGCTTCTCCTCGATGTTAGCTCACTTGCTTTTCTGCTGGGGGGCGGCAATCTTCAACCAATAGTCAATATTCAATAGTAAATAATAAATCCGAATGGTATCATCATGGAAAATAGTTTATGGCCGGAAGGATTATTGTGAAGAAAGACAAAAGGGCAGTTTCTCGTGAAATAGGGCTGGAGATTGGTTCGATCTGCGGTAGATATTTTCTGAAATTAAATCACCTTCATTACGGCTACTGGACAGATGGTCTCGAAGTGGATATAGCGAATGTGCACATCGCTCAGGAAAACTATGCCCAATTTCTAATTTCGTACATTCCAAAGAATGCGAAAAAAATCCTGGACGTAGGCTGTGGAACCGGCCAAATAGCCAGGAAACTGATTGCTATGGGCTACATGGTAGATTGTGTCTCTCCAAGTCATTTTCTTGCAGGACAGGCCCGT
>DAOUVA010000347.1 GCA_030667885.1 Phycisphaerae bacterium | reverse complement strand
TTTGACACAGTTTTTGAAGCACTCGTGTAAGATTCAAACCCTGAACGCAGCCTAATATGTCGAAGGAATCGTGTCTCGTGTTGTTTCCGCTCCCGGATGTCTCACGCCTCTATGTGGTAGAAGGTAACAGAGGAGAAGTGCGAAGGCAAGAGAAATTTTAGATAATTAGTTTCCGTCAGACGAGGCCGGATAAAAATTAGAGATTGGTTAATTAGAAGAATATCAGGGCAAGGCCTTTCGGTTGATTATTTACTATTGACGATTTACTATTGGGGATAAGAAGTAAATCTCAAATTTCAAATTTCAGATTCGTTGGCTTGTCTTTTTAGATGAGCGCACATGTAATATTGTATGCCAACAACAGCGTGTGCAAACAAGTTGCACACCCTACCTTTTGATTGATTATTGCTTATTCGTGAGGGCGGTTCACGAACCGCCCCTACAGCGATAATGGTAAGCGTGCACCGGGGGCAAGCCTTTTCGATTGATTATTGGTAAGTGATTTATTATTGTGGTGAAGAATGATACGACCTAATACATATTTGGATATAGAAGAAGCATTTGCTCCGGCGGGTTTGATTTCTCAATCGCTTGTGGGATTTGAGGTGCGTCCTCAACAGGTTGAAATGGCTGGTGCTATTTCAGCGGCACTTGTGGACGGCCGGCACTTGGCTGTTGAGGCGGGGACCGGCGTCGGCAAGAGCTTTGCATATCTTGTTCCGGCTATCGAGTATGTTGGCAGGACGGGAAATAAGGCGGTGATTAGTACTTATACTATTACGCTCCAGGAACAGCTTATCCATAAAGACATTCCGTTTTTAGCTGATTGTATTGGTCAAAAGTTCACAGCTGCTTTGGCAAAGGGCAGAGGCAATTACCTGTGCAAGCGGAGGCTTGAATTTGCCCTGCGAAGGCAGAGGAGTCTTTTCGATGATTTCGGCAATGAACTCGAACAAATAAGCAATTGGGCAGGCGAGACCGAAGACGGGTCGCTGAGTGATATGCCATTTTTGCCTAAAGGTGCGGTCTGGGACAAAGTGAATAGTGAGCACGGCAATTGCCGCGGCCGGAAGTGTCCTAATTTTAGAACCTGTTTTTATCTGCGAGCCAGACGGAGTTTAGAGAAGGCAGATATTATTGTCGCGAACCATGCACTTTTTTTTAGTGACCTCGTGCTCAGAGAAGAGGGGGCGTCGATTCTGCCTGATTACAAGTTTGTGGTAATTGATGAGGCACATAATATCGAGCATGTGGCTGAGGACCATTTTGGGATAAATATCAGTAATCACAGAATCAGATATCTGCTGGACGGCCTTTATAACTCGCGGACACATAGAGGGCTTTTGGCCCACATGAATGCGGAAAAAGCGATTGTCCTGGTTAATCAGGCCAGGAAAAAGAGCATGAATTTCCTTAAAGATGTTCGTCGCTGGTACGAAGGCATAAAAGGGGAGACTAATGGTAGATGTTATAAGCATTTTGTCGAGGATACTATCTCGGGTTATTTTAAGGACCTTAGCTCGGAGTTAAATAAGCTTGCGAAGCAAATAGAAGACGTTGATGAGAAATTCGAGATTATGCGGTTCAATGACCGGTGTAAAGGGTTGGTGCGGGATTTTGAGAATTTCCTGACGCAGAAGCAGGGGGATTATGTGTATTGGGTCGAAGTGAGTAGCGGCAGAAGTTCAACTGTACGGCTGAGGAGTGCGGCGGTGAATGTCGGGCCGGATGTGAAAAGGTGTCTGTTCGATGAATACGAATCTGTGGTACTGACGAGCGCGACGTTGAGCACCGGCGGGGCGGGGAAAAAAAGCGGCTTTGATTTTTTTGTCAGCCGGATTGGGTTAGATGATTTTGATGCGGTTAAACTCGGTTCGCCTTTCGATTATGAAAAGCAGGTTACTGTTTATATTGAGAAAGACCTGCCGAACCCGAACGAGCGAACTTTTACGGGAGCCGCTACTGAGGTATTGAAAAAATATATACTTAAAACCGGGGGCAGGGCGTTTGTGCTTTTTACGAGCTACGCAATGCTTGAAGAAATAGCCGGTAAGCTTTCCGGGTGGCTGGCTGAAAATGATATTGCGTTGCTGCAGCAGGGGGCGGATGTTGACAGGACTACGCTTTTGGAGTGTTTTAAAGGTGAGGGTGACAGTGTGCTGTTTGGGACGGACAGTTTCTGGCAGGGGGTCGATGTGCCGGGAGAGATGCTTTCGAATGTGATTATTGCGAGGTTGCCTTTTGCGGTTCCTGACCAGCCTTTGCTTGCCGGGCGTCTTGAGCAGATACGAGAGCGGGGGGGCAATCCTTTTTTTGACTACCAGCTGCCTTCGGCGATTATTAAGTTTAAGCAGGGATTTGGGCGGCTGATTCGCAGTAAGAGCGATACGGGTATTGTTGTTATTCTGGACAGCAGGATAGTCAGCAAGCCTTATGGCGCGAAGTTTTTAGCTGCGATACCCAAATGTAAAACTAAGATTGTTGCGGCGGATGGATGAAAGGGATAGATATGTGTTTTTCAGGATGCAGGCGTGAAGGGATTTTTTATTGTGTGATCGTTCTTGTTTTTATGCTTGCTGTGATGCCGAGCGTATCTTTGGCGAAGGTCAACTGCGTTCGGCTTACAGGTGAGCACACGGCCGATGTCACGGATTTGGAACGTTTCAGGCAGTTTCCGGCATGGCGAGATAAAAAGGGTAATGACCTTGCGCTTGCTGTGTGGAAATATTTATGCGGGTATGAAACCGGGCTATATCATTTCAACGAAGTTCTCGAAGGGCAGGACACGTTTGACGAGTACGCGACGGTGCGCGACCCGCTGAAGATTTTGAACGTTTATAATATGGGTTATTGCGGGATATTCGGGCCTGTTCTGGATGGTATTTTTCAGGGTGTTGGTTTTGAACAGGGGCGTTCGTTCGGTGTTGAATTGTGGAACCACTGCGCTACGGAAGTCTGGTATGATGATGCGTGGCATTATTTGGACTTGGATGTGCGGGGGGTTCTTACGGATGCCGACGGGACGGTAGTGAGTCTGGATGAAGCCAAACGGAACAGAAGCGTGTGGACGAATCCGCCGGTAAAAGTGGAACCGTTTTTTCCAAATGATCCGGACATGAACAAGGTGTTCGAGATTTATCGTGACAGCAAGATTAATTATTATTACCGCTGGTTTGAGAGCGGCCACACGATGGATTATTCTCTGCGGCAGGGTGAATCTTTTACACGCTGGTGGACACCGCAAGGGGGGCGCTGGAACCATTTGCCCCGGTACAATAAAAGCAAATGGGTAAATGCTCTTATACGGGAAAAGCCTGTCGGCATGAAACCTAATCATCGGGATTTTACTCGGTGGAACCATGGGAACGGACTGTTTCACTATGCTCCTGCTTTGTCTGATGAATCAACGGATTTTGCGGATGGGATTTACGCCGCAACAAATCTTGCTTCCGGGAGGAAAGGTTTGCATTTGAAGCGGGCTGGAGATGGGGAAGTTGTCTTCGAAGTTTTTACGCCTTATATTATTGTTGCGAAAATCAATAAGCCGGAAGACCTGACCGACGATTCGCAGGCCTCGGTTGTGACGATAGAGGTTTTCCTGCCTTTTGATGCGGCTATATCGCTGGATCATGGAATTACATGGAAGGCCGCGGGCAGATACGAACCTGATAAGAAGGCCGTGATTGATTTGACGGGTATGGTTAAAGGCACTTACGGCTATCTCTTAAAACTTTCCACTTCCGGCAGGGGGGAAGAAGCTGCATTCAAGTCTCTGAAAATCGATACCTGGGTGCAGGTGGCGCCCATCAGTTTGCCCAGGTTGAGAAAAGGCAGGAATAATTTCGAGTTTAACATTGGTGACCGCTATGGCCTGGCCACAATCCCGATGTTGGTAAATCCCAATACCGCCGACCCCGAAGACCTGAAGAAGTATCTTATTAAAATGCCTAAAGATTATGACCCGGCTCGCAATACGAGCCGTATCCGAGGTGACGTTGTTATGCGCTTGATTGCTCCTGAGGGAATGAAAATAGCGTGGTTCACCACCGGGGCGACATTTCGGACGTACCAGGGAGAGCAGGCGAAAGAAACCGACAACCGTATAGCTTATTCTGTCTATGGGCCTGCCGATTTTAATGAGATTTACAAATCTTCGGTTCCGACCTGGGTCAATCACTGGCGGTATAACTGGGATGAAGAAGTTATTTTAGATACCCCGGACGAACAGGTATATATAAAGTTTACGGGCAATCCGGGACTGAATACAATTCGTGCGTGTCTGCACCTGCTACCGAAACAACCGGCACAAAGCAATGTACGAATAGAACATGGTTATAAGATTGGCGGCGAATCGCTTAGTGAAGTTGTGGAACTTGAAAAGCCGGGTAGCTACTCGGTTGATTGTGATAGTGAGCCGGAAAATGTTTTTATTAAGATAAGTGTTCCATCGCAATAGAGACTATTTTGATAATCGCATCACAGTCAATCATCATTTATATTGAAATTGGATGCCATACGGTGTATTATATAGCGCTAAAGTTCAGGAATACTATTTATGAAATTAAATGGGAAATCTTATCAATTCCAAAATCGATCCAGGAGGTAAGCAATGACTAAATCCAAACTCAATCGCCGGCAGTTTATTAAGAAGAGCGGTTCCCTCGCAGTGGGAGCATCCGTATTAGGTAGTCTGCAACCCAGCGTCTATGCCCGTGGAGGCAGCACAATTCGCCTTGCGCTGCTCGGTTGCGGCGGTCGCGGCACCGGCGCTGTCGGCGATGCCCTGAATGTTAAGGGCCATGGGCCGGTAAAGCTGTATGCCACGGCCGACCTCATCAGCGAGAAGATGGAAAGGTCGCTGAAGGCACTGAGGGAAAAGTTTACTCGCTCTCAAATCGATGTTAGCGAGGACCGTAAGTTCCGTGGTTTCGACGGTTACAAAAGGGCCATAGATATTCTAAGGCCCGGGGATGTCGCCATGTGTACGACCCGCTCGTATATCCGGCCGCTGCATGTTGAGTATGCTATCAGCAAAGGCATCAACGTCTTTATGGAAAAACCATTCGCGTCCGATCCGGGCGGTTTACACCGGCTTCTCCGTGCTGATAAAGTAGCAAAGAGGAAGAACCTGAAGGTTGCAGCAGGGCTGCAGTGCCGTCATTCCCCGGCCCGGCAGGCCTTGATTGAGAAAATCCGCAACGGCGAGATGGGCGATATACCGCTGATTCGCGCCAACCGCCTTGGGGGCAGTAACTGGCTCAAGAGTCAGGGCGAAGATTCCAACATTCTGATGAATCAACTCCAGTTCGGGAGAATCCATCTGTACTGGATT
>DAOUVA010000404.1 GCA_030667885.1 Phycisphaerae bacterium | reverse complement strand
TTGAAATCTTTGATATCCGGCGGCACGTTGGCAAAAGTTGTATGCAATAACGTCGGGCCTTCATCTACCTTTAACTGCCAGATATCAGGGCCGTGAATTTGGTTGTTACCATCCCATGAACGCAGGATGAACAAATCGAAGGATACGGTCACTTGTGTATGGGCCGGAAGGTCACTTAATGTCAAGATTACATTTTCGTTGCCGAACTGCCCCAGAAAGCCTCTCGCACGGGCGGCAGGAGTTACATCAGTCTTTCCGCTCGACCACTCGGCTCCGACTATATGTTCAAAATCATTGAAGTATAATCCCTGCCAGACCGGCTGAGCGGCAATGATAGCAAGGCTATGAAAGCCTTCGGCGCCCGCAATGGCCACGACATCTGAATCTGATTCTTTTCGCGACGAAATTATGCGCGGAACATCGCACTCACCATGCAAGTTTCTACCCCAGGCCACGACTGTACCATCAGCTTTAATGGCCAGACAGTGCCAACTGCCGGTAGCGACCTTGACGAAATCATTACCAGCCGGCAGGTTGTTTTCATCCCACTGGCTATTACCGCCGGCTGAGGCAATTGAGCCATCGGTCCTAAGAGCCAGGTTGTGCATAGGGCCGGCCGATATTGCCACAAAATCATTACCAAGTGGTACTTCGGTTAGCTCCCCCCAGGAAACTAACGAACCATCAGCCTTTTGAGCAACACTATGACTGTGCCCGGCTGATATTGCTACAAATTCATTACCCTCAGGGACATCACATTGGCCCCAGTTGTTCAGGCCCCAGGCAACAATTGAACCATCTGCCTTAAGAGCAAGGTTATGCTCAGCCCTTGCAGCAATAGCCACAAAATCATTACCTTCAGGCACATCGGTCTTACCATAAGCGGTACCTCCCCAAGCCGTTAGTGAGCCATCAGCCTTTAGAGCAAGGTTATGCCCTGAACCGGATGCGATGGCTACGAAGTCATTTCCTGATGGTACTTCAGATATAATTCCCCATGACACAAGCGAACCATCATCTCTCAGGGCTAAGCTGTGCCAGTGTCCGCCGGATACGGCTACAAAATCATTACCTCTGGGAACGTTGCACTGACCCTCGTTGTTTAGACCCCAGGCAATAAGAGCGCCGTAAGCTTGCGTACCAATCTCATCGGGAGTACCGAAGGTAAATTCTGCGATGGCAATCTCCGCAACCATACAGAATGCCAGAACCATTACGGCCGAAATTGTCTTTTTCATCCTATTGCCCTTTCAAAACGTGTTGATATTCTCACACCGCACACTGTGAGAATTTTTAAGAGCTTAGCCTTGTCTTGATGAAAATCTTGCTGATTGAACGCCATTTGGACTTTATCTTCCAAAAAGCTTATCAGATGCGAATACCACAACATAACATATCCTCAGCTTTTTTCAAGAGAAAAGCCGATAAATCACATGAAATATCCGAGGGCTAAATATTGGCCAATAGTTAATTTTCACTTGACAAATCTGTGATGTTTAACTATTTAAGCTGTTTCTTTGTTGTTTGCGTTTAAAATTTTGAAGATTTTTGGAGTAATTAAGTATGTTACCAGTGAAGAAGACCAGTAAATGCAGAACACGTACTCGTCGCAGCCATCATCGTTTAAAGGCTGTGAACTATTCCGTCTGCAAGAAATGTGATCAGGCCAAGCTGCCTCATGCGGCATGTGAGAATTGCGGTTACGTTAATCCGAAAATAACCTTGAAGCTCGGAAAAGAAGAAAGCAAATAATGCGGATAGCAATTGATGCAGTGGGAGGCGACAACGCTCCGGATGAGATTATAGCCGGAGTGCTGGAGTCGATTGAGCAGATTGACAAAGACGACGAGCTTATTCTTGTCGGGCCCGAGGACATAATCGAATCGCAGTTAAAGTCGCGTAATTGCCCTAAAGGGGCTGTCACTATTGTCCATGCTCCGGACATTATCGGTATGGCCGACGCCCCGATAGAGACTCTGAGGAAGAAACCCAAAAGCTCAATTGCCGTCCTTGCCAAATTAGGAAAACTCGGGCAGGCAGATGCGGTCATTTCCGCCGGTAATACCGGGGCCTGTGTTGCGGCCTTCCAAATGAGGATGAGGAATCTTCCGGGCGTTAATCGTTCCGGGATAGCGGTTGTATTTCCCACGCCGGAAGGCCCGGTAGTAATATGTGATGTTGGCGCTAATATTGCATGTAAGCCGATAAATCTTTATCAATATGCCTTGATGTCAAGCGTGTATACAAAACGTATGCTTGAGATTGAAAACCCGAGAATTGGTATTATGAGCATCGGTTCGGAAGATGCAAAGGGCAATGAAATCGTTAAAAGGGCCCGGGAGCTGATAAAAGCCGATCCGAATATGAATTTCGTAGGCAATATCGAAGGAAGAGATATTTTTGAAGGTACCAGTGACGTTGTAATCTGCGAAGGTTTTGTTGGGAACGTGATTCTCAAACTTACAGAAGGTCTTGTTGACGGTTTGTTTAAGGCCATAAAGCACGAGCTTATGGAGGAGAAGCTTGAACTTGTTATGAAGTTTAAGCCCGTGATGGAAAGAATCTATACTAAATATGACTATAACACGTATGGCGGAGCGCCCCTGTTGGGGCTTAACGGCACAGCGCTTATCTGCCACGGCTCAAGTAAAAGCAGAACCATAAAAAATGCTATTTTGGCTTCAAAAAAAATATACACAGAAAAAATAAACGACAAGATAGTTGAATGCCTTTCGGAAACTTGCGTAAGGACCTCTGATGAGTAAGTTTATTAGCGAGAAGTCCCCCTACCGTGCAGTTATCACCGGTTACGGTTCTTTTGCACCGGAAAAAACGTTGACGAATGAAGAACTTGCGAAGATGGTAGATACTTCGGACGAATGGATTACGACTCGTACCGGTATCAAAGTTCGCCATATTGCAGCCGAAGATGAAAGCACGGCGTTTTTAGCTACAGAAGCAGCCAAAGTTGCTTTAGCTCAGGCAAATCTTGACGCGGCGGATGTCGAACTTATTATTGTGGCTACTATTACCCATGAGATGGTTTTTCCATCGACGGCCTCCTTTGTACAGAGGTCTTTGGGGGCGAAGCAGGCATGGGCATTCGATTTAGAGGCCGCGTGCAGCGGCTTTATATACGGTCTGTCTGTAGTGCAGCAGTTTATAGAAAACGGCCGACATAAGAACGCCCTTTTAATTGGTGCAGAGACTTTGAGCAAAATTACCGACTGGACTGACCGGAAAAGCTGTATTCTTTTTGGTGACGGTGCCGGTGCAATGGTGCTTGAACGAGGAGACAACAAAGGGCCAGGTATATTATACAGCACCATGCATTCGGACGGAGACTGCTGGGATGCATTGAATTGCCAGGCGTACGGTTCCCGGCACCCGGCAAATAAACCACTGGAAGACCCAAAGAAAATCTATATGCAAATCAACGGCAGGCAAGTCTATCAGCAGGCCATTCGGCGAATTGTTGAAACTGTTACCAGTTGTCTGGAGCATTGTAACTTGACTATGGATGATATCACGATGATGATATCTCACCAGATGAATGCAAGGATTATCGAATCTGCCTCTAAACGGTTAAATATGCCCACGGAAAAGGTTTTTGTGAATATCAGCGATTATGGCAATACTTCAGCGGCCTCCGTGCCAATTGCCTTTGATGAGTGTGTAAGGAAGGGAAAAATCAAACGAGGGGATATTATCATTTTAGTTGCTTTCGGTGCAGGCTTGACCTGGGGAGCAAATATAATTGAGTTTTAAGCTTCTCGTATGGAACATTTTGTCTTATACTATGAAAAAATCCGAGTTGTCGGCTTTTTGTAAGGCGCAAGAAGCTAAGGTAATAACATAAGTGAATGAAGGAACTTAACAATATATGAATTTTAACAAGATGCCAACACTGCGTATAGGTGACATGGAAGTTGAAATACCAATTGTCCAGGGAGGGATGGGCGTCGGCATTTCCTTATCAAATTTAACCTCAGCCGTAGCAAACGCTGGCGGCATTGGAGTTATTGCCACACCTGGAATCGGTCAGTTTGAACCCGATTATCACACAAATCCCAGAGAAGCAAACAAAAGGGCCTTGCGAAACGAAATAAGAAAGGCAAAGGCCAAGACCAAGGCTGGCGGGGTTATCGGTGTAAATGTAATGGTGGCCCTTTCAAATTTTGACGAGCTTGTGCAATGTGGTGTGGATGAAGGAGTGAATGTTCTCTTTCTCGGTGCAGGACTTCCATTAGGGCTTCCTGATACACTACCGCTCGATAGGCTGGGTGAACTCGCTACGAAGTTTGCCCCTATAGTATCTTCCGCCAGAGCGGCTAAGATAGTATTTAGAGCCTGGCAGAAACGATACAATTATGTGCCCGATGCCGTGGTGGTAGAGGGTCCATTAGCCGGGGGGCATCTCGGCTTCAGAAAAGACCAGATCGACAATCCTGACTTTGCGCTTGAAAAAATACTGCCGGGAGTGATCACTGTCGTGAAGTCTTATGAAGAGCAATTCAACAAAAGCATTCCGGTCATCGCCGCTGGCGGAATATATACAGGTGCTGATATCGATAGATTCATGGAGTTAGGAGCCCAGGGGGTCCAGATGGGGACCAGGTTTGTTGCAACCTATGAGTGTGATGCCTCCAATAAATTCAAAGATGCGTATCTGAACTGCAAAAAAGAAGATATTGTCATAATTGACAGCCCCGT
>DAOUVA010000208.1 GCA_030667885.1 Phycisphaerae bacterium | reverse complement strand
GGCTGGCTTGGATAAATAAAATACGTCATTTGATTCGGATGAAAACTATAAAAGTCGCAATGTGCCAGATATTCTCACTTGATGGTGACCGTAATGGAAATTTTGTGCGAATTGAAAATGCTATTGGCCAGGCCAAAGATGCCGGAGCCGAGATTATCTGCTTTCCGGAAACAATAATATTGGGTTGGGTCAATTCTGATGCACACAAAAGGGCATATTCAATTCCGGGAAAAGATTCCGCTCATCTGAGCAGGCTGGCAAAAGATTACCAAACTTATCTTTGCGTTGGTCTGGCGGAAAAAGAGGCAAGCCGCTTATATGATTCGGTAGTGCTGATAGACGACAAGGGACAAATTCTTCTCAGGCACCGCAAGATTAACTTACTAACCGAATTGATGAGTCCGCCTTATACTCCCGGAAAAAACGTCGATGTAGTGGAAACCGGATTTGGAAAAATCGGTCTGTTAATTTGTGCCGATACTCATAAAGATGAAATCCTGAATCGCATGGCTGCTCTGAAGCCTGATTTGCTGCTCGTTCCATACGGATATGCCGCCGAAGAGAACCAGTGGCCCGCTCACGGTAAAGAGCTTGAGAAAGTAGTTAAAAGAACAGCTAAAAAGACAGGAGCGCCTGTAGTTGCGACCAATCTGGTAGGCGAGATAACAAAAGGACCATGGAAAGGCCGGATATATGGTGGTCAAAGTATAGCTGTTGATAAAACCGGCAAGACAATTTCAACAGCTAAAGACCGCGACCGGGATATAAATATCTTTCAAGTAAACACCGGTGCGTAGTTTGCCTCGACTCTTGTTTTAGGGATAAATTTATTCCAAAGCGGCTGCATGACGTCTTGCCTTTGGGTCACCCGCTGCGTATATCATTCCGGTATTCGGGTCTAAATAAATCATCACCGGATATGCAATAGGCTTTGATGTTGTTTCTATTTTATGTCCCCGGCCGGCCAACTCCCTCCTTACGCTTTCTTCGATATTTTCATCCAGTGTGAGGCTCGCCATTGTCCCAAGTGTTTCCTTGCGGTTGGGATTGGGATTGAAAGAGTCCTCTTGATGTCCCGTGCTGAAGCGGGGCGATGTTACAGCATCTTTGGGCATCATGCCGAACTCAACGTGGTTGAGAAGGCAGTTAAGAGTGGTCTGGTCCTGCAAATCACCGCCTGCGACACTGATGGCAATCACTGCTTTGCCGTCCTTAAGCACTATTGTTGGCGTTAATGTTATGCGGGGGCGTTTGCTCGGCTCAATGCGATTAGGATGTCCCGCAGTGGTATTCAGACTTCGAAGCCTGTTGCCATGCGCGACTCCCAACTCGTTGCATATGGCATAAGGTTGATTTCCGCTTGGTGTGGCCGCTACAAAATTTCCCCAGCGGTCGGCAACAACGCACGTAGTTGTACCTCCCGGTCCGGGCCGATAAGTTCCGGAGCCCTTGACGGCTTTCATGTTAACAGGATCACCCGGACGCACCTCCGAAGAAGCTTTGTTCATATCTATTAAAGGACGTCGAAGCTTTGTGTATTCATCGGAAAGAAGCGCCTCTATGGGCACGTCTGCAAAGAGCGGGTCTCCGTAATACTCATCACGATCCGCAAAGCCTAACTTCAACGCTTCGCTTAGGACGTGAATATAATCTGTAGACAGATGCCCCATTTTTTTCAAAGGAAAGCCTTCCAGAAGCCGAAGCGTTTGGCACAAATATGGTCCCTGCGTCCATGTATCGCATTTGCAAATAGTGTAGCCTCGATACTCGACCTTGATAGGGTCCTCTACACGAGTTACATGTTTGGCAAGGTCTCTCTTACGGAGAAATCCACCGTTCTTAACGTAGAAGTCCACCAATTCATCGGCTATATCTCCCTTGTAGAAACGGTCTCTGGCTGCCTGCAATTTCTTTTTCCGATTGCCGCGTGTCTTTTTTTCTGTTTCAACCAGCTTGCGAAAAGTGATGCCTAAATTTGCATACCAGTCTTTACCACCGGAATCGAGCAGTGCGAGTGATGGCGCTACTACTTGTTCGAAGCTCATCGTTCCATATAGCTTAACCGTCGTAATACAAAGGCTTATAGCACCGGGCACAGGTGCGGCCTTTAAGTTCCCGTCGGCGGGAATACCGTTCTCATAGTACCATTCAATCGCCTTTTTATTGAGCGGTGCTCCGCCGAGTCCGCACAATACCTTAACCTCTTTTTTACGCGCATCATAGATAATAAGCGGTATTTCAGCGCCGATAGCGAAAGAGCCGTAATCTGTTATACTGAGTGCGAGAAGCGTTGCCGCCGCCGCGTCTGCCGCGTTGCCCCCTTGTTCGAGCATGGAAATACCCGCTGCAACCGCATCTTTCCCGCCGGCTGCTACGGCACCGCCTTTTCCTGATGAATTCCAGCCAATCTCCGATGCGACTAAGACTCCGGACATCATTAATGTCACTAACAATATCGTACCAGGAAATTTAAGTGTCTTCATGAGATATACCTCCAGTTATTGCATTACGTTTGCCGGCAGACATATTCTAACAAATCCATTCCTGATTGCAAGCGGTGTAGTCGGTTCCGGCAGACCAATGTATTGTAATATTTTTTATGCCAGAGATGAAATCTTGAATGTTCGATATTATTGATGTGTGCCGTTCTTCACATCGGGTTCTTCTGCATTTTCAAGATGCTGGCTATAAGATACTTTGTTTCCATCGCTGTTGACCTGAACCAGTCTGATTGTTACTTCCTTGTCGTCAGCCTCCGGCCATTGCAGGCAGTGCCATGTTTCATCCGTTGTCCGGACATGGTAGAGCGTTGTGAATAAACCTACCCATATTGTTGAATGCCAGTTTTGATGAATATGTCCTGCATAATTTGAGTCAACATATTCTCTGTAGTCATAAAGAAAGCTTTGTATCTTCTTCATTTCATCATGTGAGAAAAGAAACTCATCCGCTGACGCAAATCCTGTCCGGAACATCCCGATATGGGTAATTATGACAATACTCTCCTTTTTGGCCTTTGGGCAGGTTTCGATATCGTTCCTGAACCATGGCCAGCTTCCACCCGCAAAATCGTGAAGCTCTCCCCCTTCATCACCTGATTTCCTTGAGTTAAAATCACAGCTTACGAAATGACAGCCTTTGTAATCGAAGGAAAAATTTTGAAGATACTTTCCGTCAATAGGAGTTGGTGCCTTCTGCCAATGCACGAGAACACTGCTAAGATACTCATATTGCTTGTTAAATGTGTCTGCGAATTCTTTCTCACATCTGCGCTGGATTTCATTGTCACCTATGATGGGAATGTAAGGCACCCCGGCATGATTTAAACGGTCAAGTATTGCTCGGGCGATTCTCAGATTTCTGTCCGATCTATAGCCGCCCCATGCAATGTCTCCCGCAACAAACACCAGTTTTATGTCTTTCTTGTCTTTGTTGCTGATTATCCAGTCAACAGCACTTATCAATTTGGCTTTGTTGTCCACGTTTCCGTCGATATGCGGGTCGGCTATGATTGCAAATGAAAAAGTCTCGCCGTATCCGGCAGAAGCAGTCAATATAACCGAAGCCAACAGTGTTAATACGCTCCGAGTTGAAAGCAGGATTTTCATCTTTTGTGATTTCCACCTCCGCCATTCCTGCCGGAATTTATGTGAATGGAAAATATATAAAGAAAAAATGGGCCGGGCTGGATTCGAACCAGCGTAAGCTTACGCTAACGGGTTTACAGCCCGTCCCCTTTAGCCTCTCGGGCACCGACCCATTTCATACTTATATATTTAGTATGATGGAACGGAGGATTAAAAACCATAAAGAGCTAATTGTCAATAGTTTAATCCAGTTCCATCGGAAAATAGTTTTTAGCGTTATTAAAGCAGATATCCTCGACTATTTTTCCAAGCATGTCCAAATCATCCGGCAGCAGGCCTGTTTCGACGTCGTTGCCGAGTATATTGCATAGTATTCTACGGAAATATTCGTGTCTTGGAAAGGACAGGAAGCTTCGAGAATCGGTCAACATGCCGACGAATCGGCTCAGCAGGCCCATATTCGACAGCACGTTTATTTGCTCGGTCATTCCATCCTTTTGGTCGAGGAACCACCACGCTGAGCCGTATTGCATTTTTCCCGGTATTGAGCCGCCCTGAAAATTGCCGATCATAGTCGCACACAAGGCGTTATCTTTAGGGTTGAGGTTGTAGAGGATCGTTTTGGGCAGTTTGTTGCCCTTGTCCAGCCCATCGAGAAATTTTGAGAGCGGCCGGGCAATCTCCAAATCACCCATAGAATCACATCCTATGTCCCGGCCTAAGGTGTTGAACATGCGAGTGCTGTTGTTTCTAAGCGCCCCTAAGTGAAGCTGCTGTACCCAACCGGACTCGTAGTCCATCAATGCTAATTCAACCATCATTGCTGATTTGAATTTGAGACACTGTGATAAATCTAAATCTTTACCAGACCTTATCCTGGAAACGATCTTATCGATTTCTTTTTCAGTGTAATCCTCGGCAAAAGCAGTATCCAGGCCGTGGTCCGAAAGCCGACATCCGTTTTCATGGAAATAAGCGTGGCGTTTACGGATTGCTTCGATATATAGGTGGAAGTTGGTTATTTCCATATTACAAACTTCTTCGAGCTTGTCGATAAATACGTTCAGGGCTGTAACATCCTCTACGGCCATTGCCTTGTCCGGCCGAAAGGCCGTGTGGACTTTGATGTCAAAATGGTCACGTTTTATTTTCTTATGATGCTCCAATGAATCGAGAGGCCCTTCGGTTGTGCATACTAACTTGACATTGGCTTTACGTATCAGGTTACGCACACTGAATTCCGGCGTTCTTAACATCTCGCTGCAAGTCTCGTATATATCCCTGGCGGTCTCCGGGCCTAATAGCTTGTCTTTTATGCCGAAGGTGTTTTTCAGCTCCAGAGCCGTCCAGTGATAGAGCGGATTCCGAATACAGTATGGGACGGTTTGGGCCCATTTTTCAAACTTTTCATAATCATCGGCTTTGCCGGTGATATATTTTTCCCCGGTTCCATTGGTCCTCATTGCCCGCCATTTATAATGGTCGCCGTAGAGCCACGCCTGCGTGAGGTTTTCAAAACGATGGTCGGAGGCGATTTGGTAGGCCGGCAGGTGACTGTGATAGTCATAGACAGGCATCTTCTCTGCGTGTTCATGATAGAGATTCCTGGCGGTTTCGGTTTGCAGCAGGAAATCTTCTGTTAAAAATTGCTTGGCCATTTGTTGTCCTCGTATCTTTTAATCGTTCCTGAAGATTAACTACTCTTGCTTGTTTTGTTCATTTTGGTTTGGTGGTCTCTTAATCTCAGGTTTTTTGAAATTTGCCATTTGCTGTGCCCAATCGGAGATTTCGCCCTTGGTCTTTGTAAGACGCTGAGATTCTTTTTTTTGGGGCTGTTTTTTCTCTTCCTCGATTATCTTGCGCATCCATAACCAGTATGCTATCCACCCGATTATTACCCCCGGTATCGCGATTAGCATAAAGATTTTATACATAGTATATTCCCTTCGTTTCAACCGATTATCTTCATAATTCCGGCCAATTTGGCACTATCTGAAATAATACCCTAATCCCTCAGTAAGGTCAACATTGAGTATAGGCGGCGGGTTTTATTCTCTCACTGAAAGTGAGCTTTGTATCAAGGTTTAACCGCCCCCCAAAAAAATATTTAAAATCTTTCAATTTTTTAATCAACATTTGACCTGCGTCAAACGCCTATACTACAGAAAGTTATAGTTTTATCAATAATGCCTGTACGAATGCCAATGGTGTTCTATAAATAAATTACTTTTGGAAACATAGGTGCGGAGCATGCCGAGGGCACGGAAAAATGGACTTTCCGGGCCTTCGGTAGCCTTTTTGAGGGGTAATTTCTATGCATAGTGACCACGATGTTTTTACTCAGGGAATTGAGCAGAAGAGAAGAATCAAAATGACTTTTTCTGACAGGAAAAATCTTCAGAACCTTCTCAGGCAATGTGCCCCATTGCATTATAGCAAAGGACAGGTTGAAGGTGATGGCCTGGATTGTTATTATTTCTGGGATTTCGAGGCTGCCGAGGGGGGGCATTTCCTGGCTGCGCCGCCTTCACAAATCATCGAAATGGAGCTGGCGGATGGAACATTTAAAATAGAAGATTTAAGTAACTTCAGAAGAACAACAGCCGGATTAGCAAAAGGCTCTGCTACTTAGTCCAAAGCCGGAGCAAATCCACAGATTACTTCCGTGAATCCTTTTGAGCCGGCGATAATATCCACCATTATACAGTATATGTAGAAGCTGCGGTATCTCCTCCTCGTCCCGTCCAGTTCGTGTGGAAAAATTCACCTCTCGGCTTATCAACACGTTCGTAGGTATGTGCGCCGAAATAATCACGCTGGGCCTGCAAAAGATTGGCCGGCAACCGCTCGTTACGGTACCCATCATAAAAAGCCAGGGCTGAGCTTGTAGTCGGTATCGGAATACCCATCTGTACCGCTGTGGTAACTACATTTCGCCAGGCGGGCTGTGCTTTTTCAACGGCATCCTTAAAGAACGGATCCAGCAGCAGGTTGGTCAAATCGGGATTCTTGTCGAAGGCTTCCTTGATTTTACCTAAGAAGACCGAACGGATTATGCAGCCGCCTCGCCACATCAGGGCAATGCCGCCGTAGTTTAGGTTCCAGTTATATTCTGCCGCCGCGGCGCGCATAAGCTGGTAGCCCTGGGCATAACTGACGATTTTCGATGCGTAAAGGGCCTGACGCAAGTCGTTGATGAACGCCTTTTTATCGCCGCTGAATTTTGCCTTCGGACCTGAGAGAACTTTGGAGGCCGCGACACGCTCTTCTTTCAGCGCCGATAAACAGCGGGCAAAAACAGCCTCACCGATGAGCGTGAGGGGCTGGCCGAGATTCAGCGCTTCGATGGCGGTCCATTTCCCCGTCCCCTTCTGCCCGGCGGTGTCCAGGATAAGGTCGATAACCTCTTTGCCGTCTTCGTCCTTATAGCCAAGAATGTCCCGCGTGATTTCGATAAGGTATGAGTCTAATTCACCCTTGTTCCATTCGGTGAAAGTCTCGTGCATTTCCTGATTGCTCAATCCAAGACCATATTTCATCATCTGGTAGGTCTCACATATCATTTGCATATCACCGTATTCTATACCGTTGTGTACCATTTTTACGAAGTGTCCGGCTCCGTTCTCGCCGACCCACTCGCAGCAGGGTTCGCCGTCTTCGGTCTGTGCACATACCGCCTGAAAAATAGGACTAACATGCTCCCAGGCTCCTGGTGAACCGCCCGGCATAATTGATGGGCCTAACAATGCGCCTTCTTCACCGCCTGAAACGCCGGTGCCGATATAGAGTTTACCCTTGCTCTCAACGTACTCCGTTCGTCGGAT
>DAOUVA010000096.1 GCA_030667885.1 Phycisphaerae bacterium | reverse complement strand
TATTATCCGGGTTGCTCGCTTCACTCGACCGGCTCTGAATACGACATATCATTTCGGGCCGTTTGTGAAAAGCTTGGTATGGATATTAAAGAGATCGAGGGATGGATTTGCTGCGGCACTTCTCCTGCTCATAGTTCGTCCAAGCTTTTGTCACTTGCGCTTCCTTATGAAAATATCTGTCTGGCGGAGAAAATGGGGATGAGCGACATTGTTGCTCCGTGTGCCGCCTGTTTTGCAAGATTGAAGACGGCGATATACGAAGCAAACGAGGACGCTGAGATAGCCGGTCAGATAAGTGAGGCCCTTGAAAAGCCGCTGCCAAAGTCGATGAACGTATTAAGCCCCATTGAGATATTCTGTAACCAGCAAGGTTTGGCAGAGACGGTTACAAAGCAGTTGCCCGATTTAAAGGTCGTGTGCTATTACGGCTGTCTTCTAACGAGGCCATCGAAGGTAATGCAGTTTGACGAGTGCGAGTACCCGATGGCTATGGACAATCTGCTTCGCTCGTTGGGGATTGAAACTCTCGACTGGTCGTATAAAACCGACTGCTGCGGTGGTGCTCTTGCTATGACCCGCACTGACGTAGTTCTTAAGTTGACGCACGATATACTTGAGGAAGCCAAGGCGGTGGGGGCAAATGCTATCGCTGTCGGATGTCCGTTATGTCATGTCAACCTGGACACGCGGCAGACGGAGGTTGAGCAGGAATACGGCGTTCAGTATGGTTTGCCGATATTTTACTTCACGCAACTGATGGGGCTGGCCATGGGCGTGGCCGGCGATAAATTGGGATTGAAGAAACATTTTGTCAGTACGGACGGATTATTGTCCGGTGTTTGAGAAGGACAGCTTTTCCTGGAATATAAACGGGAGGACAAATAAGTGATTCAGGCAACAGATAAAAAGGTTGGTGCCGTTCTTGTGGTTGGCGGCGGTGTCGGAGGTATGCAAGCTTCGCTCGATCTGGCTGAAGGGGGGTATAAGGTCTATTTAGTCGAAAAGGGGCCGTCTATCGGCGGGGTGATGGCGCAGCTTGACAAGACGTTTCCGACTAACGACTGCGCGATGTGTACCCTTGCGCCGCGCATGGTCGATTGCGGCGGGCACATGAATATCGAGAAAATGACCTACTCTGAGATAGAATCAATCGAAGGCTCAGCGGGTAACTTCAAGGTGCGCGTCAGGAAAAAGGCACGCTACGTTGACCCGGAAAAGTGTACCGGCTGCGGCGACTGTGTTGAGAGCTGTCTTGTCAGGAACATTGTCTATATAGATCAGCCGGGCCGTGCTCCGGTTCAGATTGAAGAAGACGTGCGAGTCAGGGTGGACGACATTCTGGACAGATATTCAGGGGGCCGCGAAATAATCGTTCCGATTCTTCACGATCTTAATGAGGAGTTCAGGTGGCTGCCTCCGGAGGTTCTCTGTCGAGTAGCTGAGGTAAAAGAGATTCCTATCGAGCACATTCTGCGGATTGCGAGCTTCTATAATGCCTTCAGTCTTAAGCCTAAGGGAAAGAACATCATCCGGGTCTGTACGGGCACAGCATGCTATGTAAAAGGCGCACCTCGAATTTTGGATACGTTTGCAAGGGAACTGAAAGTCGAAGTAGGTGACATAACAGATGATGGGCAGTTCAGCCTGGAGACAGTCAATTGTGTGGGTTGCTGCGGCCAGTCGCCTGTAATTACGGTTAATGAAGATATATTCGGGTATGTTAATCAGGCTATGATTCCTGACGTGATCGGAAAATACACGTAAGAAGGAGAAAAAAATGTCGAAGATCAAACCTGAAGACCTCGACAAGATCGGAGAGAAGATTAAGAGGACAATGCTCCTTCGCGAGGGCTCTTATAGAGCGAAGGTAACAATCCACATGGGTACGTGCGGTATTGCCGCCGGAGCAAGAAAAGTAATGAGCACGTTGCTGGACCTTATCGAAAAAGAGCAAGTAAAGGATGTTATCCTGTCCGCTTCGAGTTGTGCCGGACTATGCAGCCGCGAACCGATGATAACGGTGGAACTAAAGGGAAAGACGCCGGTGAAATATGTGGATCTGGATGAAGAAAAGACCATGAAGATTTTTCAAGCTCATGTTTTGGATGGAGAGGTGGTTCAGGAATACGCTTTGGCCATTGGGAGCGAGCGTGTCGGATAGTTTGTTGGACAAAGGAGAGATTGGATGAAGCGCTTTCGTACACACTTGATGCTTTGTGCCGGGACCGGCTGTGTCTCAAACGGAACATTTGCAATAAAGGAAGTACTTGAACGAGAACTCGAAAAGCACGACCTTCAGGACGAAGTAGCAGTCGTGATGACCGGCTGTAACGGCTTTTGCGCGCAAGGGCCGCTGATGGTTGTTCAACCGGACGGAATTTTTTACCAATATCTCACCACAGAAAATATTTCGCATCTCGTCGAGGAGCATTTTCTAAAGGGCAGACCCGTTAAAAAACTGATGTATGTTCCTCCCGGAGAAGAAAGCCCGATCCCGGAGCTGCATTCCATACCATTCTTTAAAGATCAGAGATTGATCGCCATGCGAAATCGCGGCATGATCGATCCCGATAATATCGAAGAATATATCGCCAGGGATGGTTATAAGGCCCTGGCTAAAGTCCTGACATCGAGCACACCTGAAGCCGTGATACAAGAAATCAGCGATTCGGGCTTGCGCGGACGAGGCGGGGCGGGCTTTCCAACGGGACGTAAATGGGACAGCAGGAGGAAAGACCCAAGGACGCCTAAGTACGTGGTATGCAACGCCGACGAGGGCGATCCGGGAGCGTTTATGGACCGGAGTATTGTCGAAGCCGATCCTCACTCCATACTTGAGGGAATGGCTATCGGAGCGTATTCCATAGGGGCCTTCCAGGGCTATGTATATCTGAGGATGGAGTATCCGCTTGCAGTCAAGAGAATGACGTTTGCAATTGAGCAGGCCAAGGAATACGGCCTGCTGGGAGATGATATCCTGGGCACCGGTTTCAATTTTAATATCGATATTTTCAGAGGCGCCGGAGCGTTTGTATGCGGCGAAACAACTGCGCTTGTGGCTTCCATCGAAGGCAAACCGCCTGAGCCGAGACAACGACCTCCCCGCACTACTTTGTGGGAAAAGCCTGTTGTTATTAATAACGTAGAGACCTGGGCGAATGTTCCGGTTATTATGAATCTTGGAGCAAAGTGGTTCTCTGAAATCGGGACCGAAACAAGCAAAGGGACCAAAGTCTTTTCTTTGGCGGGTAATATAAACAATGCGGGTTTGGTCGAAGTGCCAATGGGCATAACCCTGCGGGAAATCGTCTATGACATTGGCGGTGGGATACCCAAGGGCAAGGAATTCAAGGCAGTCCAGACCGGCGGACCTTCAGGAGGCGTTATTCCAGCCAGTTTGCTCGATTTGTCGGTTGACTATGAACAACTGGATAAGGCCGGGTCCATGATGGGCTCCGGCGGCATGATTGTTATGGACGAGAATACCTGCATGGTTGATGTGGCCAGGTATTTCGTCGAATTTACAAACGATGAATCATGCGGCAAATGCACGCCGTGCAGGGAGGGGTCATACGTACTTCTTGAGATTTTGAACAGGTTGTGTAAAGGAGAGGGAAAGCAGGGAGATCTCGAATTGCTTGATGAATTAGGAGAGGCAATCAAAGATGCCGCTCAGTGCGGATTAGGGCAAAGCCTTCCCAACCCAGTATTGAGTTCGCTGAAACATTTCAGAGACGAATATAAAGCACATCTTGAAGAGAAGAGATGTCCGGCTGGAATATGTAAGGCTTTAATCACGTTTACTATTGATGATGAGAAATGTAAAGGTTGTCGATTGTGTTCCAAGAAATGTCCCCAGGATGCAATAACTGGAGAAGCGAAAGAGACGCACATAATCGATCAGGATAAGTGTATCAAATGCGGAGTTTGTATGGATGTTTGTAAATTTGAGGCGGTGTTAGTAGCATGATTTTGAAAGATATACAAAAGATACTGGAAGCGGAAGTCATCGTGGGCGATGATCTGCTGGGTGAAGATATAACAATAGCTTGTGGGTGCGACTTAATGAGTGACGTGTTGTCTTTTTTTGCCCCGGGATCGCTTCTGTTGACGGGTTTGATTAATCCACAGGTAGTTCGTACCGCAGAAATGGCTGACCTGCGGGCAATATGCTTTATTCGGGGAAAAAAGCCTGCCCAGGAGACGATTGACTTGGCTGAAGCCAAGAATATCCCGTTATTGACGACGCCTCTGTCGATGTTTGAGTCTTGCGGCCGATTACACAGAGAAGGGCTTTCCGGCTACTCTGAGTATATGAAAAAAGTTTAAAGAGGATTTTTTCAAGTGACTCCGGATAACAAAATAAGCAGGATTCAGGAATTAGTCTATGAGATCAGGATAGGCGAAGTAATGCAGAAGGATGTTATTACGATTAATCCGCAGACCAATATGAGTGAGTTAAGGGGGATTTTGCGCGAGAAACGCATCTCCGGAGCACCTGTAATGGACGGAGATAAAATGGTTGGTATTATCAGTATCGAGGATTTCATTAAGTGGCTGGCCGACAGGGAAAACGATTGCCCCATTAGTGAGAAGATGAGCAAAGATGTTAAAACTCTTTATGCCGATGAGCCGTTGACCCATGCGGTCAACAAATTCGAGCGGTTTGGTTTTGGCCGTTTTGCCGTTATTGACCGCCAGAGCAGGCGGCTTCTTGGCATTATTACGAAAGGTAATATTGTCGAAGGCCTGCTCAAAAAGCTGGAGATCGACCACTATAAAGAAGAAGAGGTTTACTGCCGACGAGTTGAGCATTTCTTCGAGGATATTCTCGCGGACAAAGTTGTGCTTTTGTTTCAATATGATGTAGCGGGACACGATTTCAAACGTGCAGGAGAAGGCGCCAGCCGGCTAAAGGCCTCGTTAAAACGCCTGGGGCTGGATCCTCAGATAGTCCGCCGGGTTGCGATTGCTACATACGAAGCGGAGATGAACCTGGTCATCTATACCGAAGGCGGCCAGATTCGGGCTCGTGTTGAACCGCATGAGATTTTTGTAAAAGTGGCGGATTCCGGGCCGGGAATCCCCGATGTCCAGAAGGTTTTGCGGCCGGGTTATTCAACCGCTCCGGAGTGGATTAGAAACCTTGGTTTTGGAGCCGGAATGGGTCTGAACAATATTCTCAAGTGTGCCAGCAAGATGGACTTGAGATCTGAAGTAGGAAAAGGAACTCAATTATATATTCGTGTTGACACTAAAGATGGAGCTACGAGTGAAACTAACTGAATTAATTAAAGAATTAAATCTGAGCGTCAGGTCGGCAAAAAAGCACCTGGACCGCGAGGTTACCGGGGGCTATGCGAGCGACCTGCTTAGTGATGTCCTTGGTCATAGCAAGGAAGGAAACCTTTGGATTACTTTACAGATTCATCAGAATATCGTGGGTGTGGCCAGCATGAAAGACCTGGCTGGAATTATATTGGTAAATAATAGAGAACCTGAGCCGGAAACCCTGGAGAAAGCAGAGTTAGAAAAATTACCGATTATGGTAACCGAGATGCCGACCTTTGAACTGGTCGGAAGGCTCTATAGCCTGGGAATTGTCGGAACGAAATAATGAGGAAAGTAAGAGCCGATCTGCATCTGCATACTTGCCTTTCTCCCTGTGCCGACGATCTGATGCAGACAACAGCTATAATCGAGCAGGCTAAAAAAGTAGGTTTGGATATGATAGGTATATGTGATCATAATTCCGCTGAGAATGTAAGGGCGATGATGAAAGCTGGTGAGCGGCAGGATCTGGCGGTTATTCCGGGTGTTGAGGTTACCTCGCGGGAGGAAGTGCATATCCTCGGGCTGTTCAACACCGAGCATGACCTGATGAACTTGCAGGATATCATCTATGAAAACCTGCCCGGTCAAAACGATGAGGAGGCCTTCGGCCCTCAGTTGGTCATTGACGAGTACGGTAATGTGGTGGGGCAGAATTCCAGGCTTTTGATAGGGGCAACAACCCTGACCTTAGAGCAGATTATCGATGCGATTCACCAATTCGCCGGACTGGCTGTTGCCTCTCACATCGATCGCCAGCGATTCAGTCTGATTGGCCAGTTGGGTTTCATTCCCAAAGGATTGAAGCTGGATGCCGTGGAGGTCTCGAATCCGTCCTCAGTCAGACAGGAGTATGACTATCCGGTGATAACTTCTTCTGACGCTCATTTTCTGGAAGACATCGGAAAGAATTCTACCTGTTTTATGATAGAGGATGCATCGGTACAGGAGATTTCAAAAGCGTTGCGCTGTGAGCTGGGAAGGATGGTCGTAAGCAACTGAATGGAAGATTTGTCGCTGCACATTCTGGACATTGCGGAAAACTCGATTAACGGTTCGGCAAGGACAATTGAAATTATAATTAATGAAGACAGAGATAAAGACTTGTTGACTATTGAGATTAAAGATGATGGTAAGGGAATGGACGAAAAGACTCTGAAAAAAGCTCTTGATCCCTTTTTTACGACACGCAAGACTCGCAGAGTCGGCCTGGGTCTGTCCCTGCTGGCTCAGGCGGCAGAACAGAGCGGCGGCAAGATGGAGCTTAACTCTATGGCAGGCGTGGGAACGACAGTCAGGGCGACGTTTTGCATGAGCCATCCGGACTGCAAGCCTATGGGTGATATTAATGAGACAATGCGCATGTTGGTTGCAGGGCACCCTGAGATTAATTTCGTTTACGAACATCATAAAGACAATTCAAAATACCGTTTTGACACGAGAGAAGCATGCAGAAAATGATTACTCTAACAATTGACAACAAAAAGGTTGAGGTTGAAGAAGGTTCAACTGTTCTCCAGGCTGCTGAGAAGCTCGGCATCAAAATTCCTACTCTTTGTCACCACAGGTCTTTGTTACCCTATGGTGCTTGCCGTGTTTGTCTGGTCGAAGTAGTAAAATCGTGGGGTTCGAGCATTCAGGCTTCCTGTGTTTATCCCGCAGAGGAAGGAATGGTTATACAAACTGATTCGGAAAGGGTCTTGAAGACCCGCCGGATGATGCTCGAACTGCTGTTGGCCCGTTGCCCGGATGCACCGCGGATAGTGGAAATGGCTAAGGAGATGGGCATCGAAGAACCTCGCTTTCCCAAGAAGAACGATAACTGCATCCTATGTGGACTCTGTACAAGAGTATGCGAGGAAAGGATGGGTGTCGGCGCCATCAGTTTTGTTAACAGAGGTTCGGAACGAAAGGTCGCTGTTCCTTACGACAAGCATTCTCCTACCTGTATCGCATGCGGGGCCTGCACTGTCGTTTGTCCGACTAATGATGTGGACCTCTCTAAAGTCACGCTTAACAAGCCAAAGCCGATAATGTCCGAATATGATATGGGTCTTGTCCAAAGGTCTTCCATTTACATACCTTTTGCTCAGGCAATACCCAAAGTAGCGTTGATTGATAAAAAAACCTGCATGCACTTCCTTAATGATACGTGCAAATCCTGTGAGAATTTCTGTGAAGCCGGAGCTATCGACTATGAGCAGGAGGATGAAATCGAGGAGTTAAATGTCGGTGCCGTTGTTTTGTCGCCGGGATTTGAGCAATTTGATCCCGATCTCAAAAAGGAGCTCGGCTATTCGAGATATCCTAATGTCCTGTCCAGTCTTCAGTTCGAACGGCTGCTTTCGGCCAGCGGGCCGTACCTCGGAAAGATCCTGCGCAGCACCGATGAAAAATCCCCCGGGAAGATTGCATGGATACAGTGTGTCGGCTCGAGAGAAGTAGAGTTCAACTATTGCTCTTCGGTTTGCTGTATGTATGCGACCAAGGAGGCGATTATTGCCAAGGAGCACGCTCCCGACCTCGATTGTACAATCTTTTTCATTGATATGCGCGCCTATGGCAAAGGATTTGACGCCTATTATGAGCGTGCAAAGGAGCTTGGCGTTAAATATATTCGCTGTCGTCCGTCTTCGGTGAAAGAGGACTCCAAAACAAAGAACCTGAAAATCACATATCAGGCCGCTGATGGCGAAATACTAACAGATGAGTTTGGTATGGTAGTCCTGTCCACAGGTTTAAGACCTCCGGCGGAGGTCCGCAAACTGGCGGATCAATTCGGAATCGAGCTCGACAAAAATGGTTTTGCCGCCACACTTCCTATGGCACCGGTTGAAACCTCAAAGCCCGGTGTTTTTGTTTGTGGGCCTTTTGCTTCGCCGAAAGATATCCCGGAAACGGTCATGGAGGCATCGGCAGGCGCCGCCAAGGCAATGGCGCTGCTTAAGGAGCAGCGAAATACTCTAATCACACATAAAGAATATCCACCTGAAAAGGATGTTGCCGGCAAGGAGCCGCGCATCGGTGTGTTTGTATGTCACTGCGGCAGGAACATCGGCGGAGTTGCCGACGTGCCGGACGTGGTCGAATATGCCAAAACTCTGCCGAATGTCGTCTATGCAGCGCATAATCTATATACGTGCTCAACCGATACTCAGGAGAAAATAAAAGAAATGATTGCCGAGCACGACCTGAATCGCATAGTAGTGGCCTCGTGCAGCCCGAGGACCCATGAACCGCTTTTCCGCAATACCTGTCGAGAGGCCATGCTCAATGAATACCTGTTTGAAATGGCCAATATTCGTGACCAGTGTACCTGGGTGCACATGCGTCAACCAGAAATGGCTACCCAAAAATCAAAAGACCTTGTCAGGATGGCCGTTGCCAAGTCAAGAATGCTCGAACCACTGAAAAAGGGAACTCTCAAGGTCAATAACGACGCTCTGGTAATCGGCGGCGGCATCGCCGGAATGACGGCGGCAATTAATCTGGCAGATCAGGGATTTAAGGTGCATCTCGTTGAAAACCAGGAGCAATTGGGCGGCAACCTTAATCATATACACAGCCTGCTCAGCGGCGACGACCCACAGGAAAAACTTAAAAGCACTATTGATAAGGTCAACGTCCATCCTAATATAGATGTGCATCTGAAAAGTATTGTATCTGAGGTTGAAGGCTCGGTTGGTAATTTCAAGTCCACAATCCAGCATAATGGAGATGGGAAACAGGTCTCTCACGGTGCCGTTATCGTCGCCACCGGAGCCGAGCAATACGAACCGACCGAGTATCTCTACGGCAAAAACCCCCGCGTTCTTACCCAGCGGACATTTGAGCAGTGGATGTCCGAGGACAAGGCCGAGCTTAAAAAGGCCAAATCCATTGTGATGATTCAATGTGTTGGTTCACGAGACGATGACCGTCCATATTGCAGCCGCGTCTGCTGCTCTGAAGCAATTAAGAATGCGATTGTCATTAAGAAAAAGCAGCCTGAGACTGATGTTTGCATTCTCTATCGTGACGTAAGAACATACGGTCTGCTTGAAGAATATTATAGAGAGGCAAGAAGCATCGGCGTACGTTTCATCCGCTATGAAGAAGACAAGAAACCTGAAGTCTCGGCCAGTAATGGCAGCTTCTCAGTTTCCTGTTTTGATCCCGTCCTCAATGCACCTGTTACGATAGACTCTGATTTGGTCGTGCTTGCTGCGGGGATAGTACCGGGTGAGACCCTTAGTGAAGTCGGTAAATTATACAAGTTGTCCATCAACCAGGACAAGTTCTTCTTAGAGGCGCACATGAAGCTCAGGCCGGTCGATTTTGCCACCGACGGTGTTTTCATGTGCGGGTTGGCGCACTGCCCGAAATCCATCGAAGAAAGCATCGCCCAGGCGGACGCAGCCGCAGGCCGGGCAGCAACTATCCTGTCCAAAGACGAAATCGAACTGGACGCTAATATTTCAGAAATCGTGGACGATAACTGTGATGGCTGTGCATACTGCATTGATCCGTGCCCGTATAACGCATTGGTACTGGTTGAATATATGCTCAAAGGTGATATTAAGAAAACAGTTGAAAGAGATGCGGCATTGTGCAAAGGCTGCGGTGTGTGTCAGGCTACGTGTCCGAAAAAAGGAGTATTTATTCGCAGTTTCAGGCTTGAGCAATTAAGTGCAATGGTTGAAGCCGCGCTGGAAACAGGCTAATAGAGGAGTTTGTTTAATATGGCAGACGAAGAAACGTTTGAACCGGTAATTGTTGGTTTTTGTTGCAACTGGTGCTCTTATGCAGGGGCTGATCTGGCCGGGGTCTCCCGGTTTCAGTATCCTCCGAACCTGAGGATTATACGAGTTATGTGCTCGGGGATGGTGCACCCGAATCTGGTCATAGATGCTTTAACAAAAGGTGCAGATGGTGTTCTGATTTGCGGCTGCCATATCGGCGACTGTCACTACCTCGACGGTAATGTTAAAGCTGAGAACCGAAAGGAAGCAATCGAGCTTATGTTGGAAGATTTCGGCGTAGAACCTGAACGATTCAGGCTCGAATGGGTTTCGGCGTCTGAAGGTCCCAAGTTCGCCGAGGTGATCCGGGAGATGACCGAATCTGTCCGTGCGCTGGGTCCCAGTATGTATAAGGTTTGAGAATATTTATTCGGCTTGAACAGAAGTGAGTCGGATTGAAACATATATAG
>DAOUVA010000479.1 GCA_030667885.1 Phycisphaerae bacterium | reverse complement strand
TAAGGCAAAAAAGCGTAAGTTCTCAATAAGTTCGGGCAATAGCTCTTGTATACCCGCCTTCGCGGGTCTGACGATTGGGTGTAAGTGCCTGTCATTCCCGCGAAAGCGGGAATCCAGAGAATAGTCGCAAAATATGATTTGCCCGAGCTTTTTGAGAAGTTACAAAAAAGCTAAATAACTTATTGATATATTATATAAATTACGATAGTTATTATATTTACAAAATGATTAACTTTTTTTTAATCTCATTCCAAAAACTATTGACCCTGCCTATAAAAAAACATCTTCAATTTATACCTTCAAACAGTGTGTGGCTGTTTGATAAGGGATATCCCATCTATGATTTGATGCTTCATTTGATAGAAAACTTTACAGGATATTTTGTTTTTCGTTGTCCGGCTTATAATTCATTTCCTGCTTTAAAACCTTTTATTACCAGTAGTAAAAATGTTTAACTGGGATTCCCCATATACACTTCAAGAACTATAGTACCAAAATTTCATCTCAATTTCACTGACTTTCCGACAGGTTCAGCATGCCATGTCGCAATAAACACAAGAAAAGCGACATGTTTGCGTGGATAACCCACTTCTTCCCACCATTTTGGCATACCGCGACCGTTGCCACCCATTCCACAGAACGTAACGAGCCTTTGTAGCCACCTCTTTCTTAATGTCCTTTCTGCTGTTTCTTCGAGCACTTGATATTCAAATAACAGAGCAACACTGCTAAAATCCAAACTGTAGCCCCAAATATACTCTTAGGTCTCCATGCTTCTTTTCAGGATCCACGACGGACTGATATTCATACAAGGCCCCTATTAGAAAACTCAAACGCATGTCTTTGTCGAACAAGAAATGCGATTCCCCTAAGATTCTCGCCCTGTAATCGTCGGGATCGCCTACAACCGGGAAAAAATACAGCGAGAACGTAAATATCTGCTTGTCAGTAATCTCCCATTCGAAATCTGCTCCGATGAGCCCCTCGATTTTCGTGTTGTTGTTCTGAGAACCCCATTCCTTACGTGCACCAAGGCCCAATCTAACGTCCAGGTTGATATCGTCGGTCTTAATGAGGTGATAGCCTGGACCAACCTGTCCATTCGCCCTCTTCTGCCATGATTCAAACTCATCATAGTCAAATCGGCTACTCATAAAGTAGAACCAGATGGATTCCGGATCAATCCAGTCATGTAAATAACCGAGGGTGAACTTGTTGTCCGTTATCTCGCCTTCCTTGAGTTTATAGTAGTAGGATGTGTCCAGCATGACTCTTGTATCAATCAGATCTCGCTTGACGTGACCACCAAATCGCGTTGACTGTTCCTCAGTATTGCCGGTCGATGACTGTAAGGAAAGATCGACAGAGGCTTTCCATTCCTTCTCATTGAGTCGAGAAGTCTTAGCTGCGAGTTTCCTTAGCTGCGGATCGAACACCACTTTTCCCTCTTTCTTTAACTCAGGCTCCTTGATCTTCAAGGAGTCAATACGCTGCCTTGGGATTTCGAGCCGGCCCAGAGTGGGATGCTCCAGTATGATAGCCAAGTTGGTTCGTTCGACCAATCTGCCCTTGATCGTATCTCCGCCGACCAGGACAACTGTGGCCTCAGGGGCCTCGATTGTTAAGGACGCAATGCGATCCCTCGGAATCTCCATCCGCCCCAGAGTGGGATGCTCCAGTATGACCGCGGAGCGCCCCTGTTTGGTTATCACTCCCTCGATAATGTCTCCGTCGGTCAGGACGATTTTATCAGCAAGGCAGTAAGTAGAGGCCATGAGCCATATAACCGCCGTCACTAGCAGTTGCAACCTAAACATTTGTCCCGACAAATGGAAAAGGTATCTTCGTTTCAGCATTGGTTCTTTCGCAAGGTTTATCTTACAACACATATAGTAATCTATTTCGCACCTAACAAAGCCTGTAATTGCTCCATCATTATTGTACTTCCAATTTGTGTGCCAGCCACGCTATATTTTTCTCCGATCTAATACCGTGGATTCTCATTTCTGCTCCTTACAGAATCAACGACCAAATAGACCACAGAATAAAGGTCGCCGGAAAAACTACGCGGCACCAGCGGTCAATTCGCCGCCCAAGACTCTCAATTTTACCTTGGGTGAGTTTGGTCGTGATGACTACTTCCACCAAGGTCAAAAATACGAGGATAGTGCTGCCTAATGTAAAGTAGTCCAACCGTGTCATGTAAGGCAAGCGGGGAATCAAACCTCCTAACATAAACCGATAAGCGATAACGGTAATTATCGAACTTGTGGCTACCCCAATCTGAGCACCGGCGTTGGTTGGATCGATCCAGAATCCCCCCCATGACATCATAACAATTAGAAACAGCGGTACGATCACCTGCCATACATAATAAATTGCATAGCGTCTTGCAGTAAACTCAGCAACAATTCCGCTTGTTTTGACGCCCTTGATAGCCTCGAACGGACGGCTTTCTACCTGATAATCAGTAACGGCCCAATCCGGCACCGAAGGCGTCTCACAAATATCTCCGCCCGTGATTTCCATGCCCTCTCTGACGCGGTCAGGCATAAACTGCACATCTTTCGGTGAGTAGCCTGCCGTAACGAAAGTGATAGCGAAGCGGTGTTGATCAAAAGGAAATTCCGATAGTTTTAACGGCTGAGACAAGGTACCATTGTAGCGCTGGAAATACGTTACCGTGCCGTCGGGCTGAACCTCGACAATCTCCGGCAGCGACATACGCAGCAAGCCCTGCTGGTTGACAATAAACAAACGGGGGTTCCACACCTCCGCCAGCGGAACTGTTCGCATGGAGTCATCTTCACGGGCCAAACGCTCGTCTTTCCAATGTAAGCGCAAGAAAATATTGGCGCTAAAGGACTGCCCGGGGCCATCGATATCATCGATATCTATCACAAAGATATAGAAATATACCTGCGTCGGACCGCTCCCTTTCCCCGGTCGATCCGCCTTCATATAGCCTTCTTGCTCAGACTCTGCAAAGACCACGCTGGCTAATGAACATGCCAGAATAATCGTAATCACATACCGACCCATTGAATATCCTTTCCCTGCCGAAAATCCCGTCCTTGTGTGTCTGCCTGGAATTTCCCATACAAGCTTCCCTGACACACTTCCGCACTATGCAAGTACCGCAGATTCATCAGCGCCTGCACATTCGTATAAACAACTTGTGTCGCTTTGTCTGGCATGGACGGATACACTCACAGTTTATTTCGGGAACAG
>DAOUVA010000290.1 GCA_030667885.1 Phycisphaerae bacterium | reverse complement strand
GTTGCAAACGGCCTGCTCCGGCTGCCCAAGGCCGAATCATCACCCGACGGCGAAACGTAGAAATCTACCTTCGCGGTTGCAGCCTGCGCAAACAGTACCGAAAACAATAAAACTATAATGGCTCTGTAAATCCCTTTACACATTTATTTGCCCTCCAACTAAATGTTCTTAATGTGGTAAATAGTCAATGTCTTTCAACAACCAATCAGTAATTATATCCTGCGGGCCGGGATTTGCCAAGAAGAGGGAGACAAATATTCAGAATTTTGATAGTATAGAATTACGGGAAAATTAGGTTAGTTATGATGTGTATTCAGAAAACAGAACAACAAAAGCAAATCATTGTGGAAGTTCTGCTATGATTGGGTTTTCCTGTACAAACTGTGGCCATACATTCGGTGTTCAAGACGAGTACGAAGGCCAGCGAATTAAGTGCCCTAAGTGCGACTGTGTCGGCATTGTAGTTGATGATTCCGGCAGGATAAAAATCATCTGCCAAAACTGCGGTAATGAAAACAGCGTCCCCGAGAATCTCGACGGCCGGGAAATAAAATGCCCAAAATGTAATAATATAGTTGTCGCAGCCTCAGTCGAAAAAGAACCTGCTGACAATACCAATGATACTCCTCAAGAAAAAAAACCTAAAACACCCAAAGAATCGGAGATATCAGAACGCAGTCTGATAATTATCATTTGCATTATTGCTGCGGTCATTGTGGCAGGGCTTATAATTATTGTAGCCATTCGTAGTGGAAATTGAGTTTTGAAACAGCTTCTAACCACTTATTTTTTGGAAACTCTTTTTAGCCGCCTCGATAGTCTTTTCAATGTCAGAGCTGCTGTGTGCCAATGAAACGAACATTGCCTCGTAAGCACTCGGGGCAAGATAAATCCCCTGCTCCAACATCGAAGAAAAGAATTTCTTGAACCGTTTTATATCGGTTGACTGAACATCGGCAAAGTTTTGTATTTTTTTATCGGTGAAAAAGCAGCTCATAATCGAGCCGACACGATTAAAGGTAACACTGACGCCGGCCTCTTTAGCGGCATCAGCAAGACCGGCCTCTAACAAGGCCGCGGAAGATTCGAGCCTTTCATAAGTGCCCTTCTGGGCGAGTATATCAATTGTCGCAATTGCAGCCGCAGTGGCTAATGGATTGCCCGAAAGTGTCCCAGCCTGATAAACCGGCCCGACAGGAGCGAGCATCTCCATAATATCTGCCCGGCCTCCGAAAGCCCCGACTGGCAGTCCGCCGCCTATGATTTTACCCAGACAGGTCATATCCGCTTTCACCCCGAAAAGCTGCTGTGCCCCGCCCAGCGCCACGCGAAAGCCGGTTATCACCTCGTCGAATATCAAAAGCGAGCCTTCCTTATCGCACAAATCCCGGAGCGTCCGCAGGTATCCATCCGCCGGCGGTACGACACCCATATTAGCAGCGACAGGCTCAACCAGGACCGCCGCGATTTTGTCCTTATAGACCTCGAATGCTTTCGTTAACGCCTCAATATCGTTATAGTCGATTATGACGGTCATTTTCGCAATCGAATCCGGCACGCCGGGGCTGGACGCAATGGCGCTTTCGGCAAGACCTGAGCCGGCGGCAACCAGAAGTGAATCGCTGTGCCCGTGATAGCAGCCGACCATCTTGATTATCAGGTCCCTTTTCGTATAGCCCCGTGCCAGCCGGATAGCACTCATTACCGCCTCGGTACCGCTGCTTACAAGCCGAACCTTCTCGATAGAATCGAAGGCGCCTATTATTTTTCCTGCCAGCGCAGTCTCAGCCAATGTAGGGGCGCCGAAAGACGTGCCCTTCTGTGCCGCGGCCATAACGGCCTTCAAAACCTCCGGATGGGCATGACCGAGTATCATAGGCCCCCAGGACCCAACGTAGTCGATATACTCATTGCCGTCTATATCGCGGATTTTCGAGCCGGTTGCACTGTCAATAAAAAGTGGGTCCTCATCCACCCCGCCGAACGCCCGAACAGGAGAATTCACGCCGCCGGGAAGACATTCACAAGCATCAGAAAACGCCTGTACCGATTTATCATATTTACTTTGCTTGTCCATCATGCCTCGCAATATAATAATATCAGTGGCAAAATTCAAACTATTTGTTTAAACTGCTGTCAAAACAGTTTTTAGCAACTCGCTATTTTTCTTGCATTGTCTTCTTTGTTTGTTAAACTGACGGAGTTTTATAAAATTTATTTGGAGTACAATACATGAGTTTAGTCAGATGGTTCAGAAAAAATAACACCAAAGTGATGGCCGTGGTGGTTATCGTGATATTGTTCGGCTTTATCGGCGGCGGTGCCCTGATGCAACAGCTTAGCCGAAGGGCAACAGGGCTGCACAACACAATAGCTTACTTTGGAGACAACAGGAAAATAACACGCCAAACCTTATCCAATGCACGCAGGGAGCTGGACATACTCAGGGCCCTTCAGGCCGACAGACTGCTGCAAAACCAGGACCTGCGGGGAATACTTCTTGGCGAACTGCTTTTTAACGAGCAGCGGACACAAGTCGCACTTCTGAACCACATCAAGCAAACCATCAGACAATACCAGTACAGAATCAGCGACAAACAAATCAATGACATATACAGGCGCTCGGTTCCGTCCAGCATGTATTGGATGTTACTCAAAAACGAAGCGAAGCTTGCGGGTATCATGGTATCTACCGAGCAGGCCGGCGAGCTTCTCGGAAAAGTATTACCGCAAACGTATAACGGCCGGAAATATTCGCAGATAATCCAGGATATAATGAACCAGTACGGCCTGCCAGAGCAGCGACTGCTGGAAATATTCAGCGAATTACTGGCAACAATGCAGTACGCCCAGATGATTTGCTCTAATGAAGATATTACAAGCTCACAGATAACTCAGGCCGTCGCCGTCGAGCGCGAAAGCATTAGCGCCGACTTGGTGGAATTCGGATCATCCGTATTCACTTCGACCATCGCCGAGCCGACGCCAGACGCTGAGCGGGACCATTTCAACAAATACAGGAAATTCGTCGCTGGACAGGTAAGCGACGAAAATCCTTTCGGCTTCGGATACAGGCTGCCGGACAGAGTTCAGCTTGAATACATAGCCGTCAGGCTCGATGATATTGCTCCTCAGGTAAGTGCGCCCACCAATCAGGAAAAGGAAGATTATTACAACAGGAACAGACTGCAATCCTTCACTGAGCAGGTGCAGACCGACCCGAACGACCCGAACTCACCTATGATAAATCAAACTAAAAGCTATGTTGAGGTCATAGATGATATTTCAAAACAGCTCCTGAAAAATAAAATAAACGCTGAAGCAAACAGAATACTCCAGGAGGCCAAAACAATTACCGATCCGGCTCTGGGTGATATAGGCACAGAACCTGCGAAATTCACAACCGAAAAGCTTAAGGAGATGGCCGGCGACTATGAAACCACCGCAGAGAAATTAAGCAAAAAGAACAACATCAAGATATACGCAGCCAAAACCGGGCTGCTCAGCCCCGAAGATATACAAAAGAATGAATATCTTGCAAGGCTGTATGTAGAAGGCTATGGTAAAAATCCGATCTCATTGTCCCAGATTGTTTTTGCCGTCAATGATTTAACCGCCAGCGAGCTTGGGCCATTTGATGTGGCTAAGCCCGGAATGTACGAGAATATCGGGCCGCTAAAAGACCTTATGGGCTCACCGTGGGCCGGTCTTATGGACACCTCCGGGCAAATATTGGCCCTTGTTCGGGTAATAACAACCGTCAAAGCAGCCGAGCCGCAAAGCATCGACCAGACCTTTAGTACAAAATCGCTTACTTTCGAGGCGGACGCCAAAGACGATGCGGAAGATGTCTATTCGGTAAGAGAAAAAGTTATAGAAGACTTAAAGAAACTCGCTGCAATGGAAACCGCAAAAAACAAGGCCGAAGAATTTATCAGCCTGGCGGCCAAGGACGGCTGGGACAGCACAATTGATAAATTTAATGAGCTGCACGGCAAAGAAAACGCCGGCGACCCGAACGACCCGGAAAACGTTACCGAACCGTTCAAACTGCAGAATCTTGCCGGCATGAGAAGAGTATCAAAAGCCACAATACAAACTCTGGATGCCCATAGCGCCGGTAATCCGGCGGCGCCGCTCTTCCTGAACGGGCGTAAGAAACATCGCCTATTCTTAGAGAAGCTTTATTCACTCATACCACAGGACAGAAACTCCGTGGACACCGTCCCTCTGCTGATGGAGTTCAAGCCGGACATGAGCTTCTATTGTATTAAAAATCTTTCCGTTCAACGGATCAGCCTCCAGGAATATGAAAAAATCAAAGCCATGCGATTACAAAGAGAAGATTATATTCAATCCGAAAGCATGGTGGCCGTACATTTTAATCCCGAAAACATCTTAAAGCGTATGAACTTCAGACAAGCCAAAACCGAAGAATCCGAAGATGCAAACACACCCGAAGAATCGGAGGCAGCGTCGTGACCAAATCGCGTCCGAAAGAAAACCATACCATCTTTCTGCTGACCGTCCTCCTGCTCGCCTGGCTGATACCGGGGGCCGGACACCTGATGATAAAAGAACATAAACGCGCGTTCATTATATCGGTAACTATTATCCTGACATTCTGTGCAGGTTTATACGTTGGCTCAATAGGAATTATTAATCCCAGTGGCGCAAAGCCCTGGTACGTGGCGCAAATTATGAATTCGCCGATAGTGGCGGCCCTGGGGTACCTGGCCAAAACGGGAGACTATGCTGTCTTTGGAAAACCGAACGAAATAGGACAGATATATACCAGCATCGCGGGTTTGCTTAACCTTCTGTGTATTGTCAACGCCGTTTATCTGGCTCATCTGTGTAAAATAGAAACCGCCGGAGACTCAAAATGTACATAACATACACTCTGGTAATGGCGACCTTTACCATGCCGGAAAAAATCACCACAGACCCGCAATCGATGCTCTGGCTGCTGCCTTTGGTCGCAGCGATAGCAATCGTCTATAAAGCCACAAAGCTGCCGGAAATAAAAATCTTTAACTTCGTCAAAGAATCTGTGATCCTGTTCGGCTCAATCGTTGTTTTTATGTTCGTAACCGCCTTGGTCCTGTATTCCATCGCGTGGCTGGTTATAGAGTAGCTCCCCGCCGAATTATTCGTCGTCCTCTTCATCAGGCTTATCAAGCACGTTTAATTCGATAAGAGCATTGAAAGCGGCTTTTTGCTCGGCCTCTTTCTTGTTCGTCCCCCATGCGCTTGTGAAATGCTGGTTATCGACAACCACACCCAGCTCAAAACATTTATTGTGATCGGGACCTTTTTCATCGAGCAGCATATAGACAGGTGTAACATTAAACTTATCCTGTGCATGCTGCTGCAATAACGACTTATAATTTCCCTGGGCCTGCTCGGCATCGGCCTTGTCAATTAACGAGCCAAAAACTTTCAAGATAAAACTTCTTGCCGACTCTAATCCGCCGTCAATAAAAATCGCGCCGATAGCAGTCTCTATCACTCCGGCGGCAAGAGAGCCGCTCAACGCCCGGCTCGATACCATACCCTTGCCGACCTTCAGATACTTTTGAAGTCCGAGCCGCCTCGAAACCTTCGAGCATGTCCCGCGGGAAACAATCATACTCTTGATTTTCGTTAAGTCGCCCTCAAGATAGTTCGGAAACCGCTCGAAGAGTGTTTGGCATATAATAAGAGCTAAAACGGAATCGCCGAGGAACTCGAGCCTTTCGTTGCTTAAAACACGATTATCGACGGCAGAGGAATGTGTAAACGCTTTTGCTAAAAGCTTCTTGTCGGAAAACTCATAACCTATTGTCTGCTCGATTTGCTGCAGAGTTTCTTTATCCATACTAATCGCTACCTGCTTCTAATAAGAACCCCGCGAGCAGATTACCCCAGCGCTGTCCGTGGAAAGCAAGAGCAGGGGTAGCCGGCTCAACAGAGAATTCCCTATACTAACAAAGCATTGCCCGGCTGTAAAGCTCCCATTTCTTATACTTTTTAAAAAATGAGCACCGGGCTAACTTATTAACTCACCATTTGTAAGCCTGCCAGAGCAACAAACTTGTCATCGGCAAACTCAAAAATCCCGT
>DAOUVA010000302.1 GCA_030667885.1 Phycisphaerae bacterium | reverse complement strand
TTTTGAGGTTCTTTAGGCTGCGGTTCCGGGGTTTCCGAATCGGGCCCGGACGTAAAAACGCTTATCCCGATAATCACGGCCACAGCCAATACGGCCAGACCCATTATTTTCAGCCAAAACGTATTCATAATTATCCCGCCCCATTACGACAATGATTATTGATTAATGATTATTGATTATTTATAATAGATTTTAGCGTTTAGTTTTGTTTTATCAATAGCCAGTTGAAAATAATAAATATGGATATCCGCCTGCGGCGGAATAAATCGTATATGTTTACAGGACTTATAGAAGCGGTTTGCAAGGTAAAGTCGGTTCGCCGGGGCGGCGGGGCGATGCTTCTGGCCATAGATTTAGGCAGCCTTGCCGACGAGTGCAAAATCGGAGACAGCATAGCCGTAAACGGAGTATGCCTGACCATCACCAGGCTCGAAGGCGGCGGTGCGGTTTTTGACGTAAGCGCAGAGACGTTATCGAAATCGACTCTGGATAAATTAGGCCCTTCGTCGCAGGTCAACATCGAACGCGCCGTCAAAGCCACTGACCGATTCGGCGGGCACTTTGTTCAGGGCCATATCGACGGAACGGCAACAGTAAAAGCAATCGATAAGCAGGGAAAGTTTGCCGAGATGAAATTTTCCGCAGAAGCCGAATTGCTCGATGCGATGGTGGTCAAAGGCTCGGTCGCCGTCGATGGAATTTCTTTGACGATATCAGGTATCGAGAAGAACAGCTTCAGTGTCACCCTTATACCGGAGACGCTGAACAATACTATTCTAAATAAAATAAAGATTGGTGATAAGGTAAATATAGAAACTGATATAATTGTAAAGACGGTAAAAAGACAACTTGAAAAGATTTTACCACAGACCCAGCCTCTAACAGCCGAAAAACTAAAAGGTTTAGGATTTTAAGCAGCACATGACGTACAACGCAAACCCGATACTGCCAGGAAGAAAAATATTATGAAAATTAACGGTAATAATTCGATATCAGAGCAGCCGGTCATCGGTATTACGATGGGCGATCCGGCGGGTATCGGTCCGGAGATTATCGTTAAGGCTTTAGCCGATCCGAATATCCGGCGTGCAGCGAAATTTATTATCTTCGGTATGAACGAGCAGCTTTGTTACGCGGCGGATGCCGCTGAGATTGAGCCGTTCTGGGGCCGGCATCAGCACGAAAAAATCAGCCGGGAATATCCGTATAAAGTTGTCGTAGCCGATTACGACGAGTATTCCGTTCCTTCGTGGGTGAAAGGCCCGAGCATAGCGTCGGGCGAGGCATCTGTAAGGTTCTGCCTCGATGCTATTGATGCGGCCCGAGAAGGTCTGATAGATGCGGTGGTCACTGCGCCAATCAGCAAGACAAGCTGGAAGCTGGCCGATGTCGAGTGGCCGGGACACACTGAAATGTTAGCCGCTCGCTGTAAATCCAAACGTAAGGTGATGATGCTTGTCGCCGGGCCGTTAAAGCTGGCGCTGGCAACAATCCACGAAGCTCTTTTCGAAGTCAGGAATAAGTTTACGATTGGCTGTGTCTTTGAGCCGATAGATTTGCTGAATGACGCCCTGAAAGAATACTTCGGCCTCGATAATCCGAAGATTGGAGTTGCTGGGCTGAATCCGCACGCTGGTGAGGATGGCCAATTCGGCGATGAAGAGAAGCGTATAATAACGCCGGCTATTTCATTGGCTCGGAACCAGGGCATAAACGCTTTGGGGCCGTTCCCTGCCGATACCTTGTTTCTGCGGGCCGTTAATGGTGAGTTCGACGGCGTCGTCGCGATGTACCATGACCAGGGGATGATACCTGTGAAGCTTCTCAATTTCGGGAAGGCGGTCAATATAACGATTGGGATCCCGATTATAAGAACTTCGCCCGCTCATGGAACTGCTTTCGACATTACAGGCCGGAACATTGCCGATGCGTCCGGAATGAAATCAGCTATTACCACCGCGATAAAAATGGCAAAAACAAAAAAGAATTCAGAATTCAGAATTGAGAATTTAGAAACGAAAGTGGGCAATGAACGATAAGGAGAGCAAGCCTAAAGAGAAGGATATTCAGGAAAGGGCATTTTCGTTTGCATGTCGAATCATCAAACTTTATCAGTTTTTAGCCGAGCAAGGGAGTGTGGGAGGTGTTTTAGGCAAGCAGCTTTTGCGTTCAGGAACATCGATTGGGGCAAATTTAGAAGAGGCCGAGGCAGGACAAAGCAAAGCTGACTTTGTCTCGAAGTGCAACATCGCTCTCAAGGAAGCCCGAGAGACACATTATTGGTTGCGCCTTTTCGAAAAAACTAAAGTTGTATCTGTCGAGAGGCTAAGGGAATTGACCAAAGAGTCGAACGAACTGGTCGCAATCCTTACGGCTATCGTAAAAAACGCTCGTACTTCCGAGTAGAACTGAACATATATAATTCTAAATTCAACATTCTAAATTCTCAATTTTTTTATGCATACAAAACGGCAAATCCAGGAGTTGCTTGACTCGGTAGGCGTCCGTCCCAATAAACGGTTTGGTCAGCATTTTCTTATCGATTTGAATTTGATGCGGCTGCTGGTCAATTCTGCGAATATCAACGATAACGATATTGTACTCGAAGTCGGCTGCGGCACAGGCTCTCTCACCGGAGAGCTGGTTGAAAAAGCGGGCTTTGTCATTGCTGTCGAGCTTGACCGGACGCTGGCCGGACTGGCAAAAGGCAGTTTGGCGAATGCAGACAATATCGAGTTTATCAATGCCGATGTTCTTAAAAATAAAAACACCCTCAGCCCTACTGTTATCAGCGCGCTGGAGTCGGCTCGTGAAAAGTATAACGGCCGAGTTCTGTTAGTTGCGAATCTGCCCTACAATGTCGCCTCGCCGACAATGCTGAATCTGATTACGGGTCCGGTGGCTGCCGATGCAATGTACGTTACCGTTCAAAAGGAAGTTGCTGACCGAATGACGGCTGTGCCGGGTTCCGGTGATTACGGCACCCTGAGTATCTTCCTGAGTGTCGCCGGCGATGTAAAAACTATACGGGTTTTAAGGCCTACGGTCTTTTGGCCTCAGCCGAAGGTTGACTCGGCGATGATCGGCTTTGTCCGTAAGGAAGAGAAATACAGGCGTATAGAGGATATGGAATTGTTCCGTGAGACGGTAAATCTTTTTATGGGGCATCGTCGCAAGACTCTAACGGCGTGCGGCAGACTGGCTCGCGGCAGACTCGCAAAAATCAACAACTGGTCCGAAATCTTCGAGCGAGGCGGTATCGTCCCAACAAGTCGGCCCGAACAGCTTAGCGGCGAAGACTACATAGCCATCGCAAACCTGTGCTGTAGCGGTCTTGCATAAGCTTGATTTGAAAATGAAATATTTTAGATTACATTGTGTAAAACCGTTGATATTGGCGAAAAAACAGGTTATTCCACGGCAAACTTTCCTATATTAACTTAAATTTTCAATCAAATTTAATCTTGCAGGAGATTAAATTTTAAGTTATAATAAATCGTCTGGTGAAGTTGGCCTTTATTTCGCGCAAAAATACTTTACCTGTGGAACAGTTAGTTGCTCTTGCGCATCATAAGAAAAAGGTAGAAGTCAATATTAGTAGGAAGCTGAGGAGTGTATTATGGGCAAACGAAGAAGAGGATTTACATTGATCGAGCTTTTGGTGGTGATTGCTATCATCGCGGTGTTGATGGCGATATTAATGCCGGCATTACGCCGTGTGAAAGAACAAGGCAAAATGATAAGCTGCATGGGAAATCTAAAGCAATGGAACCTGATTGCGGCAATGCACACAGAGTCCAATGAAGGCAAATTCTGGGATTCTGAACCGGGGACCATGGGCTACTGGTGGGTAAGGTACTTAGATGAAAGGCATAAGAGTTGGAAGAGGAACCCGATTTGGATGTGCCCAAGCGGCAAGAAACCGGTAATTGACGAACTTGGTAATCAGGTAGAATCGTTCAATATCTTTAATGCCTGGGGTATCTTTACTGGCGCCGACCTTACTGTGGATGGCGTAGCCGGCAGCTACGGTATCAACGGCTACTGTCTTATACCACAAGCTAACCCAGGCGCCACTCCGGTGGCTGCGTATGAGGGCGGAGTATCCACCGAGAACGGTTGGAAGACCGCGGGTGAACGCGGCGGAGGCAATGTACCGTGGTTTAGTGAGGCTCTGCGTTTTGACCTTTGGCCGTTACCGACTAATGCACCAGCGACCAACGAGTTTGAGGCCTGGTCGAGCAACAACATGGCCCGTACTGCCATCAACCGCCATCAGGGATTTGAGAATATTGCCTTTTTGGATTTTTCGGTAAGAAAGGTCGGCCTGAAAGAGATGTGGACGCTGAAGTGGCATAAGCAATTTGATATTAATGGTCCGTGGACACAGGCCGGCGGTGTACAGGCCAGCCAATGGCCGGATTGGATGAGACGGTTTCAGGATTTTTAAAATATGACTATCGCATGATAAAAGACCGGCACTTTCGGTTGGTCTTTTTTTGCTGATGGGTGTTTTTTGAAAAAAAGATATTAGGTGTAGAAGAGGAAAGGTGTGGTAATGCGCAGAAATAAAGGATTTACCCTAATAGAACTTTTGGTGGTAATCGCTATCATCGCGGTATTGATGGCTATCCTGATGCCTGCTCTAAATCGGGCGCGTGAACAGGGCAAACGTGCTACCTGCCTTAGCAATCTCAAACAGTTGACCCTTGCGTGGATTATGTATGCCGACGACAATGACGATAATCTTATCAACGGCGATACGGGGGAATACAGCATACATCAGAATGAAACTCCGTGGGTATTGGCTGACTGGCGTGCAGGTATGACCGATGAACAGAAAAAAGATGCCATTCTCAACGGGGCGTTGTGGCCTTACGTTAAAAACCTGCATCTTTATAAATGTCCGACTGTCGGCAAGATCGTTCGCGGAACCGCTCATGAAAACATCTTGCGGACGTATTCTGTGTCTGATGCCATGAACTGTAAGGACTGGCCCAGTATGGGTGCGGAGATGTACAAGAAAAGAATAGACATTGATAATCCTGCCTACAGGTTAGTCTTTGTTGACGATGGCGGCACGATAACTTCCGCTCTTGGCGGCTGGACTGTTCAGGTTACGCAGGAGACGTGGTGGGATCCGCCGCCGGTTCGACACGGCAACGGAACGACCTTTTCTTTCGCAGACGGACACAGTGAATATCACAAATGGACGGACCCGCGTACTATCGAATTCGGTAAGCAGGTACCACCAACCGCCGGCTCTCCTACACAGGCCGGCAATGAAGACCTTCACTGGGCTGCTGTGGCTATGTGGGGTAAAGCGGCGATGCATTAATCAATGCAGAATCCATAACTACAGATGAGATTTCTATGGAGGATCAGGAGAGTATGAACAGGACAAAAGGGTTCACATTAATCGAGCTTCTGGTGGTGATTGCAATCATTGCGGTGTTAATGGCGATATTGATGCCTTCGCTGCAGCGGGTGAGGAAGCAGGCAAGGGGGGTCGTTTGTCAGGCCAACCTCAAACAATGGGGGACCATATTTGCGATGTACACGGACGACAACAACGGCAATTTCCCCGAGCGTAGTAACAGTTCCGGGCGCTGGATGGATTCAATGCGTGAACTCTATATCAGCACAGAAGATATACGGCTGTGCCCGGTGGCCTCAAAACTCGCCAACCCGGACGGGACAGATGGGGTCGATTTGTGGGGCAGCACATTTTTAGGCTGGGGAAAGATTCCTGTTTCGGATGCCGGCGGCGGGCGTACAATAGGTTATTACGGCGGCTACGGCGTAAATGGGTATATATATGTTCCGCTGGGTGACGCGGTTTATGGTAAAGCGCCTAATAGATTCTGGAGAACAATTAACGTCAAGAACGGTAATGAGATACCGATGCTTCTTGACTGCTATTTCTGGTGCGGATGGCCGGATGATGACGACACCCCTCCGCAATACGACGGCGAACAATATCGCGGTGACGATAATGCAAT